>CAKZPK010000079.1 GCA_937139035.1 uncultured Crocinitomix sp.
AATTTTGTGAATATAATCCATTGATACTTCGCGAGCTGTATTCTTGACAAATTTGTCAATCATTTTTTTAGCGAGTTCAATCGTAATTGATTTCTTATTTAAAGACCCTTGCGCAATTAGCGAAGTTAGGGCGCCTTCCATCTCTCTAATGTTCGTATTTATACTATAAGCTAAATACTCTAATACATCTGCCGGTAAGTTTACACCATTTCCATAAATCTTCTTTTCAAGAATAGCAATTCTTGTTTCTAATCCTGGTGGTTGAACATCTGCAGATAATCCCCATTTAAATCGAGACAATAAACGCTGTTCAATTCCTTTCATTTCAACAGGAGCTTTATCAGCTGTTAAAACCAATTGTTTCCCTGTTTGGTGTAAGTGATTGAAAATATGGAAGAAAGCATCCTGAGTTTTCTCTTTTCCAGCAAAAAACTGAACATCATCAATAATCAACACATCCATCAATTTATAAAAATTGATAAAGTCATTTGTTGTATTATTCTTAATTGAATCAATAAACTGTCTGGTGAATGTTTCTGCCTGCGTATAAAGGACTGTTTTGTTTGGAAATTGATTTTTAATACCAATTCCAATTGCGTGAGCCAAATGCGTTTTTCCTAATCCAACTCCACCATATATAAGGAGAGGATTAAATGCTGTTCCGCCTGGTTTATTAGAAACCGCGAAAGCTGCTGAGCGTGCTAGACGATTACAATCTCCTTCTACAAAATTATCAAACGAATAAGTTGGATTCAAATTAGAATCAACGTTCACCTTTTTCAATCCAGGAATAACAAATGGATTTCGAATAGGATTTTCACCAATGTTCAATGGCATTGAAACTGGTGTGTTTGACAAATTCTTCTTACTAGAAGTAGGTAAATTTACAGTATATGGCGTTTTCTTATCTACACTCTTATCCATTATAATGGAATATTCCAACTTCGCGTCAGCGCCAATCTCTTTTTTAATTACCTTCTTTAATAAATCAATGTAATGTTCTTCTAACCACTCATAAAAGAAATGAGATGGCACCTGCAATGTCAACACCTTTGATTTAAATCGAATGGGAACTATCGGCTCAAACCACGTTTTAAAACTTTGTAAGCTGATATTGTCCTTGATCACTTTTAAGCAATCTTCCCAAATCAATTCATGGTTCTTCTTATTCTTCATTCAGGTAGGGGTATATTATAATAAAAAATGTTTTTTTCTCTCTTACTGCTTCTTCTTCACAATTCCATCAGCTCCTCAATAAACTTGTCAACAAATATTCACATAAAAAAGTTATAAAAAAAATGAAATTGATATTGTTTTTTCACTTTTTTTTACTGGTAGTTTTTTTTGAAATTTTTCTCGATTTTTTTCTCCTTAATTCGGAAATTTAAACTAATTTATTGCGGGAACAAATTGATCGAATTACGAATATACGGAAAATGTATTTACATGAAACAAAAATCCGAATAAGATACGGAGAAACTGACCAAATGGGTTACGTATATTACGGAAATTATGCACAATTTTTTGAAATTGGAAGAGTCGAAATGCTACGTTCCTTGGGAGTTAGCTATGCATCTATGGAAAAACAAGGCATCATGCTACCTGTTGTAGATTTTAGTGTAAAATATATTAAACCTGCCTATTATGATGACCTCATTACCATCAGAACTATGATAGAAGAAATACCTTCTGTGAAAATAAAATTCAACTATGAAATTTATAACGAAAGCAACCACTTATTAACAAGTGCAAAAACGACTTTAGTTTTCGTAAAAAAAGAGAATATGAGACCGACAAATTCGCCTCAAGAATTAGTTACGGCATTGACGTCTAAACTGCTGAAAAATAACTCTTAAAACTATCCTAATTTAGACCTAATTATCGACACATTCGTATCGAAAACTATCTAACAATGTTGTCTCTTGTTCGATCAAATAATCATTTTCGATTGTAAATGCATCATTTGGATCATCATAAGCTTTATATTCTGAACGTTTTATACATTCTTGCCCATTTTCTGATCCATCTTCATTTAATAGAATTAAATTTTCACGTTGAATCTTTTGTTCCACTTCCCCATCAGGTGTTTCAACTATAATTGTTTCAGTATAACCATAACGGCAACTTTTACATCTTTCACAACTGATGTTAATAAATAATACTCCAAAAAGTGCGAACACTAATAAACGTGACATAGCTTTGTAATTTTCTTCAAAGATATAAAACTAATGGATAGAAAAATTATTGTAACGCAAGACAATTCTAAAACTTTGTTAATTTCTGAATTGAATGAAACATATCATTCAACAAACGGAGCTTTTAATGAAGCTATCCATGTTTTTATAAATGCAGGGATACAATTTTTTCATAAAAAAAAGAAGCTAAAAATATTTGAAATGGGCTTTGGAACTGGTTTAAACGCCCTACTCTCTTCAAACTATGCTTTGAAAAACGAACTTCAAATAAACTATACCAGCATTGAAAAATATCCATTAGACATGGAACTGGTTCAAGAATTGAACTACCCTCAATTAATTGATAATGAACAAGCCGAGTCATTATTCACCCTTTTGCATTCCTCTCCTTGGGAAAAAGAAAACGAAATAAACACGCATTTTACCTTAACCAAACTAAAAGAAGATTTGACAAGCTTCAATTTAAACAAGAACAGTTTTGACATTGTTTTTTATGATGCTTTTGGACCAAGAGTCCAACCTGCTTTATGGACGAAAGAAAGCTTGAACAAAATGTACGACCTATTAATGCCAGGCGGCATTTTAGTGACTTATTGCGCCCAAGGGCAATTTAAACGCAACCTCAAATCTCTCGGATTTAAGGTAGAAAACTTACCAGGTCCTCCTGGTAAACGTGAAATGACTCGCGCAATTAAACCAAATCCTTAACCTCAGAATTGAAAAACTAACTATTTTTATTCCGAAAATTAAATAACAACAACAATAATGACCGACCTTTTTACCATAGAAAACCTATTTACGCTAGTAATGCTTGTATTACTACAAGCTGTTTTAGGTTTTGATAACCTACTCTATATCTCACTAGAATCTAAAAAGGCTCCTCAAGACAAACGGTCTTTTGTACGCAAAGTTGGAATTGGACTAGCAATTATATTGCGTATTGCCTTACTTTTCATTTTAACTTCCATTATAGGTGTATTCCAAGAACCAATTTTTGGCCTTACTTTAGGAGAGCTTACTTCTGTAACTAATAGCCATAACGAAACACATATGATCCATGGCATCTTAGATTCATCTTTTAACATTCATAGCTTAATTGTATTACTTGGAGGAGGCTTTATTATATATACTGCTATAAAAGAAATATGGCATATGATCTCACATGAGCATTTGGGATCAGATAATTCAGATGACAACAAGAAAAAATCAGCCTCTCAAGTTATTACAATGATTGTAGTAATGAATCTTGTTTTTTCTTTTGACTCTATATTAAGTGCAATGGCACTTACCAACCATATTGGAGACGCCAGCACAGAACTAATTTTAATGTCATTAGCGATTGTCTTTAGTGGTATCTTAATGATTGTACTTGCCGACAAAGTTGCTAATTTCTTGCAGCGCAATCGGATGTATGAAGTATTAGGACTATTTGTATTACTTATAGTAGGTGTAATGCTCCTATCAGAAGGGGGACATTTAGCACACCTT
>CAKZPK010000080.1 GCA_937139035.1 uncultured Crocinitomix sp.
GGTAGTAATTGATGCTACTGATTTGGATGCAGGAACAGAGGATGGTTGTGGTATTGCTGAAATGTCAGTTTCTATGGATACGTTTACTTGTGAAAATGACGGAGACAATGATGTGTGGTTATATGCGACTGACATTTATGGTAATACAGATTCTTGTATGGTTGTAGTAACAATTGATGCTTCTGAGGTAATCTCTATTTTGGAAGATGCATTGTTAGAGCCGTCTTGTTTTGGTTTTGAAGATGGTCAAATTGGAATTACTGTTGAAGGCGGAACACCAGATTATTTATTTGATTGGGATAATGACGAAACAGGAGATTTTGATGATATGGAAGACCTTGCAATTATCGGTGCTGGAACATATGAAGTTGTAGTAACAGATGATAATGGATGCCAAGCAACTGCAACGTTTGAATTGACTGAACCAGATCCAATAACTGCAACTGTTGAGGTTGTGAATGAATCTTGTCCTGGATCGGCAGACGGAACAGCAACATTTACATATACAGGAGGAACACCTCCTTATGATGGGGCTGAAGAGTTAACAGAACTTTCTGCTGGTACTTATGTTCTAACAGTTACAGATGCAGAAGGATGTAGTATAGAGGTTGAATACACAATAGGTGTTGAAGCAACAATTGATTTAACGGTAACAGAAACTGGAGCAGATTTAACGTCTAACCAAGATGATGCGACTTACCAATGGGTAACTTGTCCAGATTATGGAGTTGTTGATGGTGCTACAGATCAAACATTTGCTCCTGAAACAGCAGGAGATTATGCCGTAATTGTAACCATTGATGGAGGATGTTCGGATACTACGGATTGCTTTACATTTGATTTTGAAAGTATTGATGAATTCAGTAAACTTTCAGTTGTACTTTATCCTAACCCATCTCAAGGGATAGTTAATTTAAAGATGAATGCATTAAATGGTCAGGCAATTATTACGGTATTTGATTTGAAAGGTAGTGTTGTTTATCAAAAATCAACAATTAACATGAATGAGCAGGTTGATTTAAGTGCTGTTGAAAACGGTATTTACTTTATTCAAGTTGCTGCAGATAATTCTGTTTTAACAAAGAAAATTACAGTGAGTAAATAACTCGATTAAAAAAAATATTTTAGGCCCCATTCTTAATTGTAAGAATGGGGCTTTTTTTGTTTGATAATCATTGGTTTATCACCTGTTTTAGGTGAGGTGTCCTATACAAGTGGTTTAAAATCAGATTTTTGTACTGAGGCAACCATTATAATATTTGCAACGTTTTTTCTATGTAAGATGCATTTTTTAAATAAAAATGTGTAACTTACTACTTATTAACCATTTAAATCCAAAACTTATGACTAAAAGAATTCAATTCTTATTTCTTTCAATTTTTTGTATTTCAGTGTCAGCAACGGCTCAAGAGGCTACTGAGATTGGTAATGCAGAATTAAGCAATAGTTATTGCCTAACAATTGACGAAGATTTACCTATTCAAGAATATTATCAAGCAGATATTTCTGAATTTGGTTTCACTGATGAAGTAGAAGCTAAAAAAGTATTCGGCACAAAATGTAATAACTTAATTACATATACTGTCAATTTTGAGGCAAATACAGTAATTGCACATTTACATTTAGACCGAACAAGTGCTCCTATGGATCGTGAATGGTGGAGCGAATATTTGCTTTCAGTTTGCGGACTATATTAGTCAAGTCTGATTTTTTTTCTTAACCCAAAAATTTAATATATAATTTATGAAATTAATATACACTTTTAGCCGAGTGCTGACATGTTTGGTTTTCCTAATGTCGGGTACACTCGTATATGGCCAACTAGTTGGTTCAGACGCCTATTTAATAGGTGATAACTTAGAAATTGGAGTCAACGGCGCTGGTGGACATGAGGGAGCTGCAGAGCTGCCAGGTTCGCACAATCGTTCAAATCTAATAATTTCTTCTCCCGTTTATTTTGGTTTTGTTGCCAATCCTCAATTGGATACTTGGGCAACCTATGATGGTGACTTTTTCTCTCCAGGAACACCGGAAAATGGATTCGGAATGGAGATTGCAGGCGTAAATTATGGAAATAATGCGACAGGTGGGCCATTGAATGAAATTATCGGAGGTCTAGTGAGTTATGAAGAGTTGGATGATTGTATTAACGTTGAGTGGGAAGGAACTGCAGGCGGAGTAAGAATTAATGTGAAATATCATTTATTGGCTTCTAACCTTTTTTATACAACTGAAATTACAATGGTAAACGAATCTGGTGCAGATTTAACTGACGTTTATTATTATAGAAATGTAGATCCTGATAACAACGTATCAATAGGAGGAGGGTATCCTACTACAAATACAATTGTTGCACAATCAGACACAGCGTGTCAAAAATCATTAGTTTCTGCAACTCAGGCACGACCGGCTGATGCAGGTCCTGGAACATCTTATGTTGGTTTTGGTGCTTTAGGTGATGCTTTTAGAGTAGCACATGGAGGATTCTCAAACAGAGATGCATCTGATATTTGGAATGGTACTGGTGGATTAACAGGAACTTTAGGTTCTACAATTACTGCAGATCAAGCTATTGCTTTAGCTTATAAAGGAGATATTTTAGCAGGAGATTCATTAAACTTCACATTTGCGGTTGTATTGAGTGATGATGCTGTTGAAGAAGCTTTTGAAGGATTATACTATATTGAATTTGATGCCGTGGGAGTAACTGGCGGAAGTGCAGCAAGTGAATGTAATGTATCTGTTGATACTGCAGCTACTTGTGGTGGTAACCCAGTATCTTTATCAGTGCAAGGTCCTAATGTAGAGGATTTTGATTGGGTTTGGTCTCCAGCTGATGGTTTATCTGAGACAGAAGGAACAGATACGGAAGCTACTCCGAGTGAAACTACAACTTATACAGTAACAGGAACTCCAACTGATGGATGTTTGGAATCTCCAATTGTGAAAACAATTGTTATTGAATACTTAGACGGTCCATTAATCGAAATTTCAGATTCAAGTGTCGTTTGTGGAGCATTTGATTTAACAACTTTAGAATATACAGACCTGAATGGTGTGCTTGGAACAGTGACATATTTCTTCTCTGAAATTCCAGATAGTGCAACACAAGTTGATCCTCAATGGCCAAGTGATTTTATGGTAGAAGGCGATTCTGTTTATTTAATGATTGCAGATACTGTAAATGGTTGCTTTGATTATGCATTGGTTGAAATTGATTTTGCTGCTGCTGCAAATGCTGGAGCAAATACAACAACTGCTTATTGCGGAAGTGATGAATCTATCATTAATGTGTATGATTTATTAGCTGATGATGCTGAAGAAGGTGGTGTAATCACTGAAGATGGTGCATCAGGTGCTTTTGATGAATTAACAGGTGATTTAGATTTATCTTTATTGTCTCCAGGCGCTTATGACTTTACATATATCGTAGGAGAATCTCCTTGTCCAATTGATACGGCTACAATTACAGTCGTTGTTTATCCTGATCTTGAAGTAGTGTTAGATGTAACAGATGCTTCATGTGGAGCAGATGATGGTTCAATTACTGCTACAGTAAGTGGTGGCGTTGCTCCTTATTCTTATGATTGGTCAAATGGAGAAACTACTGAAACAATTTCAGATTTGGCTCCAGGTTTCTATAGTATAACTGTTACGGATGCGTTTGGATGTGTAACTACAGATAGCGTTGAGGTTGAAGGAACTGACAGCGACATGGAAATTGATAAATTACATATTAATCATGTTTCATGTAATGGTGGAGACAATGGATCTATCAGTATTGTAATGGAAGGTGGCGTTGCACCATACACATATTTATGGTCAACAGGAGAAACTGACTCTGATATTTATGGATTGACAGCAGGAACTTATACTGTAACTGTTACAGATGCTCTTGGTTGTTCAATTACTGAAACTTTTGAGGTGATGGAACCAGATCCGATTGATGATACAGTAACTATTGATGGATCATATTTAATCTCGAATGAAGATGATGCTATGTACCAATGGGTAACTTGTCCTGATTATGAGCATATTGATGGTGAAACTAATCAAGAGTTCTGTGTACCTGAATATTGTGGTGATACAGAGTATGCGGTAATTATTACAAATGCTGACGGTTGTGTTGATACTTCAGCTTGTATTAACGTAGCAGAAGAAGGTGTTTCTATTGGTGAGAATGGAATGATGGAAATCTCTATCTATCCAAATCCAACAACAGGAACTATCTTTGTTAGTGTTGACGCAATGGATCAGAATTATCAATTGACAGTGATTGATGCAGAAGGAAGAGTAATTTTAGATAAAACAGTAAGTGACGTGATTGAAGCAATTGATTTATCAGCCGCTTCTAACGGAGTTTATTTTGTCCGAATTAATTCATCTGGAGGTACAATTACTAAAAGAGTGACCGTGAACAAATAGAATATATAAATTAATTAAAATCCCGCTTTGGTCTTCCGGAGCGGGATTTTTTTATGTCTTATAATTCCTTATCTTTAAAGGATACAAAACATATTTATGCGACTCATTCTCTGTTTATTATTAATTATTTCGATCCATTCATTTAGTCAGAAAAAACCAGTTGGTTTAATTATTCAATTTGATGAAACTACTGATTTCACTATTCAGTCAGAAGTGTTGGGTGCTTGTTATGGTTTACTTCCTTTAAAGCAAGGACATGTCTTAAAAGGGTTTAATGTGACCTTGGTTGAAGGTTCTGATGAATTTTCAATTGAAGAATATGAAACAATTCAAAGAGAGGTTGAAAAGAATGACCTTGTAACGTTTACTTCTATTCTGTACAAAACAGCTGGAGGAGGAGTTGGAGGAGACTTGCCTCAGCTTTATTATAAGTTAAAAGAAGGGGAGCATTTATATGGAGAAAATTACTTTAATCAGAAGGATGGTTTTCGAAGAAGGATAAGCTCGTTTTACAACTTTCCTTTTTGGCAAAGAGAAAAGCATTATTATCTAGAGGATGTATTTGTCTCTACTTATACAAAAGAGAATGGAAATATAAGGATGCATCAAAAAGAAATGCTAGAAACAGGAAAATTTGAATTTGTGTCGGTTAATACTTTGCATACGGTTTTAGCAACAACAGACGATCCTTATTTTGAAAACCAGTGGGCCTTAGAAAATGATGGTTCGGCCTTGCATTTTGATGGAACTGCTGGTGCAGACATGGCAGTTGTTCCTGCATGGGATATAACAACAGGTGATCCATCAATTAAAATAGCCGTGCTTGATTCTGGAACAGATACCAATCATATAGATTTGGTTGGAAATTTACTGCCAGGTTTTGAT
>CAKZPK010000081.1 GCA_937139035.1 uncultured Crocinitomix sp.
ACCCAAAGGCGTCTTTGAGCATCTGAAATGGCATAGTTTTCTGCTGTTGCAATTGGTTCAATAGAATCAAACGTTACATGCTTAGATTTTTCAATCAAATAAGCATGTGATTCTATATCTGTATTTAAGAATAAATCCTTGAGTGAAAGTTTTGCTGAGAAACGTTTTTGATACTCACTACTCAAACGAATTGCCTTCAAACTATGCCCACCTAACGTGAAAAAATTGTCCTTTACACCTACCGTTTTTCGCTGTAAAACTGTCTCCCAAACATTCACTAACTCTTCTTCAAACTCAGTTCGTGGAGCTGTATACTCAGCCCCACTAGTCAGCTCCATTCCTTTATGATTTGGAAGTGCTTTTTTATCCACCTTTCCATTGGAGGTTAGTGGTAATTTATCTAGCTGCACAAAATACGCTGGAAGCATATACTCCTGCAAATATTTCCCTAAATAATCTCGCAGTTCATTACTTTTCTGTTCTTCTTCGGAAACAAAGAAGGCTACTAATTCCTTCTCTTCATGTTCATTAGACCTTACAACTACAGTTGCTTGAGTTACTTTGTTATGAGACAAAAGTACATGCTCAATCTCCCCTAATTCAATACGGTATCCTCTAACCTTTACCTGATCATCTTTACGACCTACAAATTCAATATTTCCATCAGGCAACAACTTTCCTAAATCTCCCGTTTTGAACAAACGCTCTCCTTCCTTAAATGGATGTGCAATAAATTTTTCATTTGTTAATTCAGTTTGATTTAAATAACCTCTTGCTATACCAACCCCACCAGTACATATTTCCCCAACAACACCTACTGGTTGAAGCTGATTCTTTTCATTTAAAATCAAAATATGCGTCCCATTTATTGGCTTACCAATCGGAATTTGGCGCTCATATTTACTCGAGTTTGAAAGGCGGTGTATCAATGAACTAATTGTAGTTTCTGTAGGTCCATATTTATTATAAAGCTCAACTTTTCCTTTTAAATCTTTCCATAAACTCAGCTTAAAAGAATCTCCAGCTGAAATTACTCTTTTGAATGAAAAATCTCCTGACCAATCCAATTGCGTTAAGAAAGAAGGTACGGCATGCAAATGCGTAACTTGATTCGCTCCACAATACTCCATGAAACTTTGCGGATTCAAAAGAGTTTCTCTTGAAGGAATAAATAATGTTCCACCATTAGTTAATGGCAAAAACAGCTGCTCAATTGACGCATCAAAAGAATAATTTGAAAACAATATAAAACGATCTTCTTCACATATATTAAAGTAGTCAGATTGACTTATAATATAGTTCGTCAAACTCTTGTTTTCAACCAATACTCCCTTAGGTTTACCTGTTGAACCAGATGTATAGATTGCATATGCTACATCAGCTTCTCCAATCTCCACTTTAAGCTTAACATCAGAGTAATTTGCAATCTCTAATTTAAATTTATGGAGTTCTTCCTCATTCAAATAAACTTTACAAGATGAATCATTGCTTATATAATCAATTCTTTCTTGCGGATATTCAGGATCTATTGGAACATAAGCTCCACCAGATTTTAAAACTCCTAAAATGCTTATAAGTAGCCATTCACTTCTACCAAGTTGTATCCCAATTAAATCATTTGATTCAATGTCATATTCATTACTTAAATAATGAGCCAATCGATTTGCATGCTTATTAAGCTCCTGGTAGGTTAATGATTCATTTTCAAAAACCACCGCTATGCGATTCGGTGTTTTTAAAACTTGCTCTTCAAATACATCAATTATGCTTGCCTCTCTCTTTACACTCTCATTCAATAGTAAAGCTGGTGCTAACAATTGCGTTCTTTCCTTTTCAGTTAAGAAATCAATTTTAGAAACCTCTTGTAATGGAGCTTTGAGCAACTCATTCAATAGGCTTTTATAATGTACTATAACATTCTCAATATTTGACTGCGTATAGATATCTGAATTAAACGTGACTTTTAACCTTAAGAAATCACCAACCTCCTCAAATGAAATACTCACATCAAATTTTGACACCTGTGCTCCTAAGTCCTTAATTTCATTAAAAGCATTTTCCTCTGCAACTACATTCTCAGCTTTATCTCCATTATTTTGAAGGATAAAGAACATATCAAACATAGCACTTCGACTTGTATCGCGTACCAAATTTAATTCGTCAACCAAACGATCAAATGGATACATTTGATGAGAATAACTGTTTAGCGTATTTTCCTTTAATCGCTCATGAAATGAATCAAAACTGTCTCCAGGCATAATTCGATTTCTTAATGCCAATGTATTCACATAGAATCCTATTTGGTTCTCCAAATCAGGATGATTTCTTCCAGCAATAGGAGTACCAATTACAAGATCATCTTGACCAGTATATCTATACATCAACACATTCCAGGCACTTAATAAACCTATAAAAAGACTCCCTCCTTGCTCCTCTGAATAATTTTTGAGTTTTCCTGTAATCTCACTATCAATAAACGTTTGCACAGCACGGCCATTGTGTGTTTTAATTAGTGGACGATTCTTTGCTCCAGGAAGATCTAAAGGTAATGTATCACCTGAAAGCTGACCTAACCAATATGAACGATCAGATTCCGAAGAAGGGCTTTCAAGCTGAGCTAATTGCCATGTTGAATAATCCTTATACTGAATGCGAAGCTCTGGTATATTTGGCGTTTTGGCTTCTTCAAAAGCTTGATAAAATGCAAACACATCTTTAGCCAACACATTCATAGACCAACCGTCACTTACGATATGGTGCATATTATAATAAAATACATATCCAGAATCCTCCACCTGCAATAATGCAGTTCTTAGCAATGGTCCTTTAGTCAAATCAAATGAACGATAACTATCTTTTGAAATATAAGTTGACACTTTTTCATCACTATTCGATTCTTTGCGATAGTCTTGGTAATCAACTTTAAAACCTAAGACATCCAAATCTTGAATCCATTGACGAATCTCTCCATTTTCATCTACTTTAAAGACGGTTCGTAAAATTTCATGTCGGTTAAGTGTTGCTATTAAGGCTTTATTAAGGTTTTCAAGATTGATTGTATCGTTTAAATAAATACTTCCAGGCATATTATATACCACAGAATTTTCTTCAAACTGATTCAAAATCCACATTCGTTTTTGAGCATCAGAAATAGGATAACTCTCTGCTAAATCAATGGTATCAATTTCTACAAATGTTTCTTGTGCAGACTCCTCAAACAATTTGACATGCGAACTAATAGTTGTGTCTAAAAAAATATCTCGAAGCGACAATCGTACCGAGAATTTTTTCCAATACTCATTACTTAAGCGAACCGCCTTCAAACTATGTCCTCCCAAATCAAAGAAGTTATCATGTACTCCAATTTGATCTTTGTTCAACACTTCTTCCCAAATTGCTACCAACTGCTGCTCCACCTCATTTCTTGGTGCTACATATGCTGTTGTTGCTATTTGTGTAAAGTCAGGTTCTGGTAAATCTCTTCTGCTGATTTTGCCAGTTGGAGTTAATGGGAACACCTCCAAATAAACATAAACAGTGGGGACCATATACATTGGAAGTGCTAAACTTAGGTTTTGTCTAAGCTCTGCTTCTTTTATGTTTGCTTTGATATAACCGACCAAACGGTCTACTTCTCCGTCTGATTTCAAGAGTACTATCGCCTCTTCTACTGCGTTTAATTTTAGCAAGGCTTGCTCAATTTCTGACAGCTCTATTCGTTGTCCATTAAGTTTAACCTGACTGTCTTTTCTTCCTGTAAACTCAACCTCTCCACTTGGTAATAAACGGCCCAAATCTCCTGATCGGTATACACGCCCTTTTCCTGTAACTGGATCCTCTGTAAATGCTATTGCGGTTTGGTTTGCTTTGTTATGATAACCGACTGCCAAGTGATTACTTTTGTAAACTAGTTCTCCTTCTTGGTAAATGCCTAGTGGATTATCATCCTCATCTAAAACATAAACTGTCGTATCTGAAACAGGATAACCAATATTGATTTTTTGCCCATCTACTTCGCTACTATGGTTCATATAGTTTTGAAGGGTAATAGTAGATTCTGTTGGTCCGTATCCGTTTATGAAAATACAACCGGGTGTAAAATGTGTTTTAAAGAGTTCAAAGTCGGATTGGTAAACCGCTTCTCCTCCTAAAACTACCAAACGAATATTCTTTAATAGTTCGTTTGTTGCTCTGTCTTCCAAAAAGTAACGGTAAAGCGTTGGAACCATATGTAAGACTGTAATCTCTTCTTCTTCCAACCAATTATTCAATCCTTTTAGTCCTTGCGTTTTAACATGATAAGGATATAGCGCTGCTCCATTTAAAAGGCCGCCATAAATATCCATTACCGCCGCATCAAAACCATAGGTTGGTAATAAACTCAAACGATCTTCTGGTGTTAGATGCAAGCCATTGGTGTAAACTGAAATAAAATGCAGCACATTTTCATGGTTTTGAACCACGCCTTTTGGTTTACCCGTTGATCCACTGGTGTAAAGGATATAAGCAGGACTTTCTCCTGTTAATTCATTTGCTGGATTTTCATCCTCTGGTTGGATGTTATCATCCAAAACTATTATTTGAACAGTATCATCCTTTAATCGGTTGGCGAGTTCTAGCGTTGCTGGAGTAGCGAGTAGCAACTCACTATTAGTATCCTCTAACATATATTTTAAACGATCCTCTGGAAAAGAAGGATCAAGAGGAAGATAACTATGCCCTGATTTTAAGGCGCCGAGCATACTTCCAACTGTTAACCAACCATGTTCTGCCAACAAAGCGATTGGTGCTGAGGATTGTTGTTTCTTTTGCTTGTTTATTAAACCTGCAACACCATTACCATAAGCGTTCAGCTCTTGATAGGTTAATGTTTTGGTGCTGCTAACAATTGCAGGGCGATTTGCATATTGCTCTGCTTGTTTTTCAAAACGAGCGACTAAAGTTGTTTCCTTTTCTTTTGCAAAGAAGGTATGCGTTTGTGCTGGTTTTGGATAATCAAGCTTATTGAGCGGTGATTCAAATTGGGCAATTAATTTTAATGCCAAATCTGGATTGGTTACCACCTGATCAATCACTGAAAGGAAATTATTCATCCAATACGCTATGGTA
>CAKZPK010000082.1 GCA_937139035.1 uncultured Crocinitomix sp.
ACCAAATACTTCTTTTATCGCTTTAGATTCAGCAATATCTCCTAACGGAGTAGAAGTTCCGTGCATATTAATTGCATCTACATCTTCTGGTTGAATACCAGCGTCTCTTAAACAATTTAACATTACATTTCTTGCTCCTAATCCTTCTGGATGTGGTGCTGTAATATGATGTGCATCAGAAGACATTCCTCCTCCAATTACTTCAGCATATATTTTTGCTCCACGAGCTTTTGCGTGGTCATAGTCTTCTACAATTAATGCCCCAGCACCTTCACCCATCACAAATCCGTCACGGTCGCAATCAAAAGGTCGCGAAGCCAAGGTTGGTTCGTCGTTTCGAGTTGACATTGCGCGCAAGGCGTTAAATCCACCAATTGATGCTTCTGAAATAGGAGATTCTGAACCTCCCGTAACAAATACTTTTCCTTTTCCTAAACGGATATAGTTAAAGGCGTCCATCAAGGCTGTGTTAGAAGTAGCACATGCACTAATTGTATTATAATTAATTCCCATTAGCCCAAACTTTAAGGAAATCATTCCTGAAGCCATATTGGTAATTATTTTAGGAATAAAGAATGGGGAGAATCTAGGATTGCGGTCATTCTCATGATAGGTCTGCATTTCTTCTTCAAAGGTTGTCATTCCTCCTTGTCCAGATCCCCATATTACTCCAATGTCAAAAGGATTCATGTCAGCCACATTAATTCCACTATCTGCCATAGCTTCTGATGCCGCATGCAATGCATATTTAGTAAATAGATCAGTTCGTTTTATTTCATTTCTATCCAAATAAATAGAAGGATCAAAATCTTGAATTTCGCAAGCAAACTTAGTTCTGAATTTAGTGGTGTCAAACTTCGTAATGTCTTTAGCACCGCTTACCCCATTTACAGCATTATTCCAAAATGTATCAATGTTATTTCCGATTGGAGTAATTGCTCCTAATCCCGTTATTACAACTCTTTTATTGCCCATAATAGCGCTATTTCTTTTTTTCAATTCTTGTTAATAAAGTTCGCTTTACATTATCTAAAACAGCGTTTTTTGAAACACGATCCAGAATTAATGAAGCTAACATTCCTGAAGTTATCAGGTCTGACATTTCCTCGGCAGTCATGTCGTAATCAATTTCTTGTTTTTCTTTCCCTTGTTTTAATACATCAATCAACCAAACCGTAATTTCATCATGCGCATCTGTTAATTCTTGCTTCATTGCATCTGGCAAAGTATTAAAAGAAGAACCTAAAGCACCCATAAAGCAAATGCAATTATTCTTGCGATTGTTGCTATACATTTCGATAAATGCAGCTACTTGTTCAAATGATGATTTATCACACCAAAGAGTTGTATTCTCTTTAAATTTTTCTCGGGATGCGGTAATTACAGCTTTGCCTAAAACTGCCTTTGATTGGAAGTGGTAGTGAATCGCTGCATTCTTAATATTAAGTGTAGATGCAATGTCTGCATAGCTGAACGCATTATAACCTTTCATTCGAATCAATTGATCCGCAATAACAACGATTTTTTTGCGTGTGGAAAGCATGGTTGCAAATATACTTACTTATTAGTAAGTAAGTGCGTTGAAATCAAAAAAAATAGCCGCAAATTTATGCGGCTATTCAATAATATTATGATTAGTCTAAAGAAAATCTACTTTTCCAGAGTCTAAATTATAGTAGGCAGACCAAATAACAAGTTCTTCACCTTTCACTGCATTTGAAATAATTGATGAGCGATCATTCAATTCAATTGCATTCAATTTGGCATTTGACTTTACAATATCATTTACAGTATCACCTTCCTTTGCAGCGCATAATGCTGGCGTAATGTGTGCCAATAAGTGATTTAAATTATGACCATTGTCTCCGCCACCAACTGCTGCACCAACGGCACCACAACTCTCGTGTCCCATTACAACAATTACTCTGGTTTTTAAATGAGCAATAGCATATTCAATACTTGCAATTGTTGAAGTATTTGCAACATTACCCGCTACTCGAAGGACGAATAATTCACCCAAACCAGTGTCAAAAGCAAGTTCTGGAACTACACGACTATCTGCACAACTTAAGATAACCGCAAATGGGCTCTGCCCACTTGTTAGGTGATCTCGGCGTGCACTATCTTGTAATTGACCGTCTAATTTATCTGCTATAAATCGATCATTTCCATCTTCTAGTCTTTGACGTGCATTTTTAATTTCAACTTGAATATCTGCTAATCTCTTTGCTTCTTTTTCTTCTTCTGTTAATTCTGACATATTATGTTTTTTTGGAATTGTTAAATTATAAAATCATTTTTTAAATTCAGCCTTCTCAAGTCAATTTTTATTAAAGTTTAGCAATAATTTTATTGATTTCTTCCGCTTTTTGATAACCATTAGCGATCAATGTAAACTGTCCATCCTTTTTTAAAACCATTGAAGGAAAGCCTTTAATCCCCATTTGTTGGGAGACTTGAAAGTCGGCCTTAGTATGCTCCTTGGCTTCGTTTGAATTAAAGAGCTCTTCATATTTAATAACGTCTAGATCAAATTCTTTTGCTAGCTTTAAATACGTCTCAACTTCATTGGTATTGTAATTGTCTTTATAAAATGCTACTTGAACTGCTTTGAAAAAATCAAATTCTATTTCAGGATTCATGATTCTCGCAACTACTACAGCTCTTGAAGCAGGTTCAGTATCGTAAACAAAATCAGGATCCTTTAAAATATCATGTTTAAAAGGCTGACCAGTACGTTCTTCAATCTCAACCCAATGCGATTTTAAAAAATCTGCCATATCAATTGCCTTTTCAGTGTTGTACGGTCGCAAACCGCCCATTACCAATTTAAAGTCTAAGTCTGGATGAGCATTTTTTAATTTATCTAATTCTGGTGCAATACCATGACACCACGAGCACATGGCATCTCCAACATAGATAAGTGCATTTTTATCATCATTCAACCAATCGTAATTCATTTGTGATTTAATTTATTATATGTTTGAACAAATTTACGACAAAATTGTTCTTAGAGTACTGAATAAAATTTGTATGAAAAGAATTGTTTTTATTTTAATGCTTTTTGTTTCTATTGGAGCTCTTTCTCAAACTCAAGGAACCATTTTAGGAACGGTAATAGACAAAAATACGGAGGCTCCATTGCCTTTTGTGAAAATATTTGTTGAAGGAACAGAATATGGTACTGGTACCGATTTTGATGGAAGCTATAAGTTAGAAATACCAACCGGTACGTATACAATTCGTGCCTCTTTTTCTGGATATGACCCCATTATTAAATATAATGTAGAGTTAAACTCTGGAAATGCACAAACAATCAATTTTGAATTATCTCCAGGTAATAAAGATTTGGATGTGGTAGAAGTTACATTTAATGATGATGCTGTAGCAATAACTACTGATATGGTAACGCCACTCTCAGTTCAAAAGCTAACAAGTGAGGAAATAAAATCAAATCCAGGAGGAAATTTTGATGTTTCTAAAGTTGTGCAAACACTTCCTGGCGTTGGAGGATCTTCTGGTGGGGCAGCTAGAAACGATATTATTATTAGAGGAGGAGCGCCCAACGAAAATGTATATTATCTGGATGGAATTGAAATTCCTGTTTTGAATCATTTTCAAACGCAAGGATCTTCAGGTGGGGCCCAAGGAATTTTGAATGTTTCATTTATTGAGGATCTTAAATTGAGTTCTTCTGCTTTTGATGCAAGATA
>CAKZPK010000083.1 GCA_937139035.1 uncultured Crocinitomix sp.
CCAACACCTGCAACCATCATCTTTTTCATAAAAAATAAAAAGAATGGTAGGCTACTATCCATTGTCCAAGTAACATTTGTTCCCTCTCCATCAGGTTTTACCGTAAAACCAACCTTTGCAAATGATTTAAAAGGTTTAATGAAATTAAGGTCCATCTCTAAAGATTCGTCTTGTTTTTCATTCGTCACTTTCATTTTTCCTTCACCAGTTCGTTTTCCTATCCAGCTATAGGCTTTTCCGTCTGATTGAATATCAAGTTTTACACCCTCCTCCATAATTAACCATGGTGACCAAGTTTCCCAATGATGATAATCATTAATCTTAGAAAATACATCTGCTGGCTTAGCATTGATATGTAGCGACTTTGAAATGTTAATTTTTGGCATAATTCTATTTTTAAAAAAGGAAAGATAATAAAAAATGTTTAAACATTGTTTGAACTGATTATCAACAACTAAAACATGAATTAATGCACTGTTTTAATCTACCAAACCTTAATTTTAAGAAATAATGAAATGCTGAACTGGATGCTATTAATTGGAAAGCAATTGTACCTTTATCCGGAGCGTCTTACTACAGATCTCTATTCTTCATTGTGAAAAAACTCAAGACAATAAAACCACCTGTATAGAACGCACAAATTAATACACGAATCCAAGGATTAATATCTTTTATCACCTCCATAGTTGGGTCTGCCATTCTTTGCATTGCGTTAATATCGTCATACAAAGGAAACGGTGTCAAGTCTGCCAACATATTGGTAGGCATCCATTGCGCAATAACCTCTCCTGCCGATTCTTCAATTATGATTCCTAGAAAAAAGAAAATGAAAATATAAGCCAATATACTCAGTGAAGAGATTCTAATCAACACCCCCAAAAGTAACGCCAACGAAAGGATACCTAAGGTTTGAATAAAGAAAAACAAAACATTATCAATTCCACTAAAAACACTACCACCTCTAGAATAAATAGCTCCAAAAACTAGCCCCAACACAAAAATATACAAGGTAATAGCAATCGACAAGCCAAGTAACACATAGAACTTAGACAGAATAACGTCCAATCGACTTAATCCATCAATTACATTTTGTTTTTGTGTTTTAAAGGTTATTTCATTACAAACTAATGCAACAACTAAGATTCCTGGAAGCAAATTAACCCAACCAGCTATATAAGTTAGGTTACTCCAGATATTTGGAAAGCCTAAAATTTGACTTTGAGAAGGAAAACCAGGAAATTTTATAAGACTAATTGAAAATAAAACTAATGGCAAGAGCACCGCAAAAATAATCATGAAGGCTCTGAACACCGTATAGTGCTTTATCTTTAAGAATTCTATTTTCAGCAGTTCCATCATTTTTTTACTATCTCTAAAAATTGATCCTCTAAACTTTTTTGAATTTCTTTTAGGCTATTAAGCACTATTCCATTTTCAAAACAAAATTTATTAATATCAGCTGCAGAATACGATTCTGGCACCTCTATTAATAATTCAAGATGTGTTGATTTTGCAATATGCGTACCTGCAATAGTTGCAACAACCTCTTCTAAGCGTCTTAAATCATTACTTGAAATAGCAATCTGACGTTTTTTCTCGGTTAACTCATCTAAAGCAGATTCTTTTAATGCAACACCATTTTTTAAAATAAGTACACGGTTGCAAATTTTTTCAATCTCGTCTAATTGATGCGAGGCTACTATAATAGTTTTACCTTCTTTAGCAATATCAATAATCAAAGATCTGATTTCTGCTATCCCCTCAGGATCAAGCCCATTAGTAGGCTCATCTAAAACCAATACATCAGGTTCGCCCAGCAAAGCAGATGCAATTGCAAGACGTTGTTTCATTCCCAATGAAAAAGATCTAAACTCTGATAAACGGCGACTGTACAAATCCACGGCTTGAAGCACTCGTATAATTTCGTCTGTAGCGTTTTCAACCCGTTTAATTTTGGCAACAATCTCTAAATTTTGAATTGCATTTAAATAAGGATAAAAATTGGGCGTTTCCAATAAAGTTCCAATTCTACGTCTATTTGAATCCTCTTGCCCATTGCCGAACCAAGAGAAAGAACCACTTGTTGCATTTAAAACACCCACCAAAATTCCTAAGGTTGTAGTTTTACCACTTCCATTTGGACCTAAAATCCCAAATACAGTTCCACTCTTTACCTCTACGTTTAAGTTTGTTAAGGCTTTTAAATTGCCATAATTCTTACAGAGGTTTTCTATTTTAAGGATTGTTTCAGACACTTTTCTATGATTGACGTGAAAATAGCAAATAATTGCTTACCAACAATTTTGTTTGAATAGAAACTAGATAAAAATAAAATTGATTGTGATATAGGTTGTAAATTTGAACAGCGAGTTTAAATTCATGACACAAGATAAAGCACTTCAATTTCTCAAATCTGGTAGAAATATATTTTTAACAGGTTCTGCTGGTACTGGTAAAACCTATGTTTTAAACCAATTTATTCAACATCTAAAAGATGCTAAAATTGAGGTTGCAGTTACGGCATCCACTGGAATTGCAGCAACCCATATTTTAGGAGTTACGATTCATTCATGGGCAGGAATTGGGATAAAGCAAAAAATTACAGAAAAGGATTTAGCTTATTTAAAAAAGCAAAAAGCAATTCGTGATAAGTTCAATAAAACAAAGGTTTTAATCATTGATGAAATATCAATGCTACACAAAGATCAATTGAACTCTATACACCAGATTCTTTCTTATTGCATGGATTCGAACGCTGCTTTTGGAGGATTACAAGTGGTTTTATGTGGTGATTTTTTTCAGTTACCTCCTATTGGAGATTACTCTCAAAAAAGCAGAGATAAATTTGCCTTTATGAGTGATGCTTGGCAGTTTGGAGACATGGCCATTTGTTATTTAACGGAACAATATAGACAGAGCAATAATCAACTGAACGACATTCTAGAAGAAATTCGCTCTGGAAAAGTGAGTCAAGATGCTATTAATGCATTAAACTCAGTTAAAAACACTCAATTTGAAGAAGGAATTGAACCAACAATGCTTTATACACATAATAGAGATGTTGATTTTATAAATAACGAACATTTGGCAAAGCTACCAGGTAAAAGCCGCTATTTCAAAGCAAAAACCAAAGGCGAAAAGGCCATGCGTGATTTGCTAAAAAGATCTGTTTTAACACAAGACGATATGGCTTTGCGAATTGGAGCAAAAGTAATGTTCGTTAAAAACAATCCTGAACGTGACTTTATTAATGGCACCTTGGGAGAGATTATTGACTATACCTCATTAGGTTTTCCACTAGTGAAAACGCTAGATGGAAATAAAATTACAGCCAGTATTGAAGAATGGACAATAACCAATGAAAATGGTCAATCCATAGCTTCTTACCAACAACTACCACTTCGATTAGCTTGGGCAATTACGGTGCACACAAGCCAAGGAATGCCTTTGGCCGCGGCCGAGCTAGATTTGAGTAAAA
>CAKZPK010000084.1 GCA_937139035.1 uncultured Crocinitomix sp.
TAACATTACACTTATATTCCCCTATTACAGGTGGTGCATAACGGATACGGAAATTATGATCTGTCGGTACTTTCTGCCAATCATTACTTTTCTTTTTGCGCTTATAGTCGACATAATAAAACCCGTTTGTTCGAACAGGACCAAACCACTTATTCCCTAATTGATAATAGAACTCTGCATATACATCAACCTCTTCAGGATTAAAGGGATTCAATTTATATTTGCGGGGTTGATTTTGAAGAATAAGATCATTAATCTCAGTTGGAAGCTGTATACCGAGCTCTAGTTTTTCATAACGTCCTACTACACCTGGCGTTTCTTGTGGAGCATACCATCCCATTGAAAATTCACCTTGCAAATTAAGTTGATCCTCAATGGGATTTTCTTTAATGACATCTTTCGGATGAATGAATTCATCACCACTGATAATATAATATTGTTTTGTATCATCAGGAATTGATTGTGCATAACTACTATTAAAAAGAACTATAAATAGCGACACAATAATAAACCAGAATCCTTTCATAGCAATTTTTTGTATAAATATAAGTGATCGAATTAGAAATTCAATAAAGAATTAGTTGGAGGATTGAATAATATCCGCCTCACCTTCAAATGTTAGGAGTTCAAATTTTTCTCCGTCAAAAACACCATAGGTAAAATATTGGATCCAGTCACCAATATTAACATAGGTAGATTTTTCTTCAAAATCAAAAACTATCGGTAGATGTCTGTGTCCAAAAATGAAGTAATCGTAATGCTTATTGGACAATTTACGTTTACAATATTGAATGAGCATTTCCTTTTCCTCTCCATGATAAACGGCATCACTTGTTCCTGTTGCTGCTCTACTCTTTCTTGAGGATAAATTAGCCAAACCAATTCCGAAATTAGGATGTAAACGCGCGAACAACCATTGGCAAACTCTATTTCTAAAAACTTTTTTAATGAATTTGTACCCTCTATCTCCAGGTCCCAATCCATCTCCATGGCCAATAAAAAAAGTTTTGCCTCCAAACTCCTTTTCAACCTCTGTCCTTACCATTGTCACTCCCAATTCTTTAGGAATATAATCAAAAATCCACATGTCATGATTTCCAATAAACCAATAAACAGGGATTCCACTATCAGTAATTTCAGCAATTTTTCCTTGTAATCTTACAAAGCCTTTAGGAATGGCATGTTTATATTCAAACCAAAAATCAAAAACATCACCTAATAAATAGATTTCTTCTGCCTGATCTTTAATTTCGTCTAACCAACGAATGATTTTTTTTTCACGCACCAAACTTGATTCATAGTCGGGCGCTCCTAGATGGAAATCAGATGCAAAGAATATTTTTTTGTTTGCCATTAATGCCCAAAGATACGAGATAATTCGGCTTCAAGTTGCGCACCTCTTAAATTCGTCTTTATCACTTTACCTTCCTGATCAATCAATACAGTAAAAGGAATACTATTAACGGCATAGTCTTGTGCGGCTTTAGTTGAAAAACCAGTTAATGAACTAACGTGATAAGGCCAAATTAAACCATCTTTTTTAATGGCTGCAATCCATTTTGCTTTAGCTCCCTTTTTGTCAAGAGACACACTAAACACTTCAAAACCGTCTGCATTGTATTTATTATAAGCTTTTACCACATTTGGGTTTTCTCTACGACAAGGCCCACACCATGACGCCCAAAAATCAATCAACACTACTTTTCCTCTTAAATCAGATAATTTAATCATGTTACCAGAAGTGTCTGGCATTTCAATTTCTTGCGCAGGTGTTCCAGGCTTAAACAGTTTATCCTTTGCGGCATTAGCTGCAGCAATTTGTTTCATTTGCGCATCTTTCTGCATTATAAATTTGCTCAAATTTTGAATCGTAGGAGCGTCTCCAAAAGAATAGTTTAGCATTGCTACTACTTGCTTATACTCTTTCCATTCGCGTTCTTGATCTAAAGCATTTAAACTGGCAATAACAGCCGGAGAACCCTGGTTTGTATTAATAAAGTTATTACGATAACCAAAAAACTTTTGCGCAACAGGAGAAAAGTATGCGTTTACTTCTGCTTGCTTAGATTGATCCAATTTTAACACCCCTTTTAAAGAATCTTCAATTGCTTTAAAACGTTGATGCTCTATCAAAAAACCATTCAACAAAACAGAATGCTCTGAGCCAATTACATTCGTCATTCGCAACAAATCTCTAGCATCACCATAAACCGTTACAACATCTTTTGGAGAAAGAACCAAGTTTAATAATTGGCCATTTTCTAGGCGTAAAAAATAATAATCACGAATTGCAATTGTTGTATCAATCACAAACTTCCCTTCATCAGTTGCTTGCACAACTGCAATTGGTGCCTTTAGCCCTCCTAAATTTTTATTTACAAGAGATATTTTTTGATTCTCGGCCCCAACAATTTGTCCTTCAATATGAATTGTACCACCAGTAGTAGCTAATTCCGTTTGACCAATAACAACGGTGGTTAACACCATTAATAAAAGAGATAGTATATTTTTGATTGCCATTTAAATTTGTATTTATCCTAAAATCTCTTGCAACTTTCGTTCCAATGCAGGTCCGCGTAAATCAGTTGCAATTAATTTCCCTTCTGCATCTAATAAGAAAGTAGCAGGAATAGACGTTACGTTATAAAGCGCCGCACCAGCTGATTGCCAACCTTTCAGGTCAGAGACGTGATTTGGCCACACAAGGTTGTCCGCCTGAATTGCCTGCAACCATTTATCTCTATCATCATCCAATGATACGCTAAATACAGTAAAGCCTTTGTCTTTATATTCGTTATAAACTCTTACAACATTAGGGTTTTCTTGACGACACGGCACGCACCATGATGCCCAAAAATCAAGTAAAACAACTTTCCCTCTTAGGTCTGATAATTTGGCTGTTTCACCATTCATATCTGTCATTACAATGTCTGGAGCAAGTTGCGGATTATACATTTGCTCTAATTGTGCCTCTACACTTGCAATGTCTCTTTGAATTAAGTTTGGATATTCTGAATATGGGTATTTTTCAGCCATTTCATCTGCTACAGTATAAAAGTATTTTAAGTCTAATGTATCAAAGTTTAATAAGCCACTTGCAGGGAAAAGCTCTCTTAACATTAGCCAACTTGCTGCGGAACCAGGATGATTATCAATATGCTCAACAGCATAATCTCGCTGAATAAACGAAATACTATCTAAACGATCGATATAACCTTTAATAGTTACACTATCCTCAGGTACTGTAGTGTTTAACTGTGCATAAATTGCTTGCTCAGTATCATAAAACTCTTTCAAAAACACTAAGTAGTCTTTTACATATTGACTTTCTTGACTTCCAGTTATGTTATAGTTCTCCCCAATTCCAGGAAATGTCCCTGTAATTGTTGGATTTTCAGACTCTTCATCAAGAATTAGTACGATAGGCATTTCTTGGCTACTGATCAAAAGCACATATTGTCTTAACTCTTTTGTATCTG
>CAKZPK010000085.1 GCA_937139035.1 uncultured Crocinitomix sp.
GAGAACTTATCTTAAAAACAGAGAATGGAACGAAATATTTAATTATATTTGAGAAGCAAGATTTGTAAGTTATTATGGCCAAAACAAACGTCTTAGTAGTCGAGGATGAGAGTATCGTATCAAAAGATATTCAGCACCGCTTAAAAAAGCTGGGGTATAATGTCGTTGGCGCGGCATCTACTGGTGAAAAAGCATTTGAGTTGGCTTCTTCTGAATTGCCAGATATTATCCTGATGGACATTATGTTAAAAGGAAATATAAATGGTATTGAAACGGCAGAAAAGGTAAAAAGAGAATTGAACATTCCTGTTATTTATCTAACAGCTTATGCGGATGAGGCAACTTTATCAAAAGCAAAAGTGACCGAACCATACGGTTATATTATTAAGCCTTTTAAGGAAGTTGACTTGCATACATCAATTGAAATGGCGCTTTATAAATACTCTAAAGAAAAAGAGGTTTTAAAAGAGCGTGACCTTTTTTACTCTTTGATAGAAAATAAAGATTCAAAAGATTTCATTTTTGTAAAATCAAAAAGTCGCCTCGTAAAAATTAAAACCAATGACATTTATTATGTTGAGGCTTTAAAGGATTACGTTGTCATAAATACTTTTGATAGTCGTTATACAATTCATTCTACAATGAAAGATATTGTTAACAAACTATCGGCAGATCAATTTATTCGTGTACACCGCTCATTTATTGTTAGAATAGATAAAATTGCGGCAATTGAATATCCAAACTTACACTTAGAAAAAGATAAAAAGACAGTGCCTATCGGAGGATCGTTTAAAGATCAATTGATGGATAAGCTGAATTTAATCTAACGGTTTAATCTTCAAAACCGTATTCACGTTTTAAATCGTATACATCCCTAATTAATTCAGAGACTTCCTCTTTATTAGTGCCGTCATACATTCCTCTAATTCTTCCTTCAGGATCAATTAAAACAAAGTTTTCAGTGTGAATAAAGTCTGACTCTGCACCGTGGTCAAAATTAGGGTCTGCCTTGTCTGGAACCGCTAAATAAGACTTGCGAGCCATAATATACAAAGCTTCTTTTGTACCTGTTAAAAACCACCATTTATCGTGGTTAGCTTCAAATCGCTCAGCATAATTGTACATTACTTCAACAGTATCAATCTTTGGATTAACTGTATGACTTAAAATTAAAAAATTAGGATCAGTTAAAAACTCTTTATGTACCCGTTGCAGTTGTTTCGTCATCTTAGGACAAATCCCTCCACAAGTAGTAAAGAAAAAATCTGTCACAAAAATTTTACCAGTAACATCAGCTTTAGTAATGGTGTCGCCGAGCTGGTTAACCAATGAAAAGTCTGCAATTGAATGATCCTTTTTTTGTGATTGAATAGAACTATCAACCAATGCGGGGTTTACATCAAAGGGACTATATATTTTAAGTCGGTTATTTTCGCTGCGATTAAATGGAGATTCTGGATCATCCGAATAATGACGCATATTTAAAAAAACGGCAACCCCAATTCCAACAACGAGTATAGCAATAAAAGCAATAATTGTTTTTGACATATCCTTTAACTTTCTGCAAAGTTACGGCTTTCCACTTATAGATTGTGCTGATTTTTGTTAGTTTCAATAAACAACTTAATCAGTTCAATGAAAACTTTCTTAATCGTAAAAAACACCTTAAAAGAGAGATTAAATGTATTTTTGCAGTTATAAACACCTAATTATTATAGTTATGAATAAAAAATTATTACCTGTTTTCTTATTATTATCTGGTGCCACATTTGGCCAAGATTTTTTAAATGGAAGTTATGAAATCACAACCTCTACAGGTTGTGATTATAACAACGGAATTGTTGAGTTTAACTCAGTAATGGACAATGTAGAAATGTTTTCTGGTTGGGAAATTGACATTGTTGAATCTGGTTGCTATACGCCTTCTATACCTGACGGAATTAAAGCTATTGCTTTGGCGGCAGACCCACTTGGCGTTGATGGTTCAGATGCTGTAAATATGGAATTAGATGTTCCATTAACTTCAGGGTTAGAATATATTTTAACTTTTTGGTCTTATTCTAATCCTTCACGTCCCAACGGAGATGTAGAAATTGGATGCTCAGAGGATGGTTCAATATTGGGAGAAATTGTTGAATCTGTTGTAACAACAACGGATACTTGGGTAGAGCATACGGTTACTTTTGTAGCACCTAATAATGCTTCTCATATTTCTGTGAGAAATGAACAAGATGGAGCAATTCATTGGAATTTTGTAGATCATTTTAATATTGATTTGGCGTGTACTCCAATAGAAATTGAAGCCTCTGAAACATCACTTTGTTTTGACGAAGAATTGGTTTTAACTGCAACTGGTGGGGGAGAAGTAACCTGGGAAGATGGGATTGTAAATGGAGAAGAATTTATTCCAGAATCAACAGGAGTTATTACTTATACAGTAACTAGTGATTCGGATGATGATTGTACAACTACAATTGATATTGAAGTTTTTGAATTACCAGAAGTTACTGCAACAGTAGATGATGAAGTAATTTGTTTAGGAGATACAATTACATTAACTGGTGATGGAACAGCAACTGAGTATGCTTGGGATCCAGAAGAGGTTGTAGATGGTGAGTTTTTTGTACCAGAAACGGCAGGTTCATTAACATATACTGTTACAGGTACTGATGATAATGGATGCGAAGATGAAGATGATATTACAGTTACTGTAAACGCATTACCTGAAGTAGTTGCAGAAGTAAATGATGATGAAATTTGCTTAGGAGAAGAAGTGATCTTTACTGGAGCAGGAGCAGAGACATATTCATGGGACCCGGAAGAGGTTGAAGATGGAGCAGGTTATACACCAGATGAAACAGCAACTTATACTGTTTGGGGTACAGATGCAAATGGTTGTGAAAACATGGCGTCTATTGACGTAACAGTATATCCAGCATTAGAAATTACTTATACAACAACAGACGAAATGTTTGGTGCAGATGGAGAAATAGACATTACAGTAACAGGTGGAAACCCAGCTTATGTATTTGATTGGGACAATGATGGAACTGGTGATTTTGATGATGATGAAGATTTAACAGGTCTTGTAGCCGGAACATATATCGTAGCAGTAGAGGATGAGGCAGGATGTACAGCAGAAGAAACTATTGTACTTGCAGGACAAGTTGGTTTGGATGAATCTAATATTCAAGCATTAGTTTACCCTAACCCAACACTTGGTGATGTAACAATTGTTTATAACGGAACATTTAACTATACAGTAATTGCAGTAGATGGCACGCAATTAATAAACGGAACGGCAGTTGATAACGAAACAATTTCGTTGGAAAATTACGCAGCTGGTATTTACTATATTGAGTTAAACGTAGATGGAGAAACTAATGTTTACAAGCTGGTAAAACAATAGAATATTTAATAACAATAAAAAGCCCTGACATTCAATGTCAGGGCTTTTTTGTTTTGTATAACTTCTAAAGTGTTTGAAAAAGCAATAGCTCAAAGCTATTACTCTGCAGTTTCTTCTTTTGCAGTGCTCTCTAAATAAAGTTCTTGATATTGTTCTGTTCCTAAAGGTGCTGGAGAATCAATCATAACATCTCTTCCGCTATTGTTTTTAGGGAAAGCAATATAATCACGAATCGAATCAGAACCGCCCATTGTTGCAACTAATCGGTCAAAACCAAAAGCTAATCCACCATGTGGAGGAGCACCATATTCAAAAGCATTCATTAAAAAGCCAAATTGTGCTTTTGCTTCCTCATCTGAAAAACCAAGTAATTCAAACATGCGTGCTTGCAATTCTTTATTATGAATTCTAATTGAACCTCCACCAAGCTCTACACCATTCATAGCTAAATCGTAAGCGTTTGCTCTTACTTTTCCAGGTTCTGTATCAATTAAATCAAAATCTTCTTTCTTAGGAGATGTAAATGGGTGATGCATGGCGTGGTATCTTTCACTTTCTTCATCCCACTCTAATAATGGAAAATCTAATACCCATAATGGAGCAAAAGCATTAGGATCTCTCAACCCTAACTCTGTTCCCATATGTAAACGCAGTTCATTCATTTGAGAACGAACTTTATTTGTTTCACCAGAAAGTACTAAAATTAAATCTCCTTTTTCTGCTTCGGCAGCTGTAGCCCATTCGGCTAATGCATCTTGATCAAAAAACTTGTCTACTGATGATTTAAAGGTGCCATCTTCATTGCATTTGCAATAAATCATTCCTAACGCTCCAATTTGCGGACGTTTTACCCAATTTACCAACGCATCAAGTTGTTTTCTTGAGTAGTTTGCACAACCTTTTGCATTAATTGCCACAACCAATTCTGCATTATCAAAAACACCAAAACCTTTACCTTGTGCTACGCTATTTAGGTTAACGAACTCCATTCCAAAACGAATGTCTGGTTTGTCAGATCCGTAACGTTCCATAGCTTCTGCATAAGTCATTCTTGGAAAGTCCCCTTCAAACTCGTGGTTACGGCAAGTTTTAAATAGGTGTTTAATTAAACCTTCAAAAGTATTTAATACATCCTCTTGCTCAACAAAAGCCATTTCGCAATCAATTTGCGTAAATTCAGGTTGTCTATCAGCTCTTAAATCTTCATCTCTAAAACATTTTACAATTTGGTAATAACGGTCGTAACCAGACACCATTAATAATTGTTTAAACGTTTGTGGTGATTGTGGTAATGCATAAAATTGCCCAGGGTTCATTCTGCTTGGCACAACAAAATCACGAGCACCTTCAGGTGTTGATTTTATTAAATAAGGTGTTTCAACCTCCATAAAATCAACAGTATCTAAATATTTTCGAGTTTCTAACGAAACTTTATGTCTTAGTTTTAATTTTTCCTGAACAGGATTTCTTCGCAAATCTAAATAACGATATTTCATGCGAATTTCTTCACCACCATCTGTTTCATTTTCAATAGTAAACGGTGGTGTAATAGAAGCGTTTAAAAGTGTTACGGCAGTTGCTTTAATTTCAATATCACCCGTTTCCATTTCAGGATTTTTTTGATAACGCTCTATCACTTCTCCTTCAACTTGAATCACAAATTCACGCCCCATGCCCTTCAACTGATCCATAACTTCGTCTGAAACTACACCAGTTTCACCAACTATTTGAACAATACCATAACGGTCTCTTAAATCAACCCATAAGATATTTCCTTTGTCTCGAATGGTTTGCACCCATCCTGCAACAGTTACTGTTGCTCCAATATTTTCTGCTCTTAATTCTCCGCAAGTATGTGATCTGTACATGAATCTAATTCTAAAATTTAGGCTGTAAAGATAGTTAATTCATCCCGCATTGTTGAATAGAATTATTTTTAAACTAGACTTGGCCTAAAAAACAAGCAATACCCTTATCTTCGTTGCAGCAAAAAACAAATTTAATGCGGATTACAATCGTAATTTTTCTAGCGTTTCTTGTAAGTTGTGGATCAACCACAACGCATCAAAATACAATAAAGGTTGCATGTGCAGCAAATATGCTGCTGGCTATGGATTCAATTGTCCTTGTTTTTGAAAAAGATCACGGTATTCATTGTGATATAACCTCTGGTTCGTCTGGCATGTTAACCTCGCAAATAGAAAACGGGGCGCCTTATGATATGTTTGTTTCTGCAAACATGAATTATCCTGAAACAATTTATAAAAATGGCAACGGAAGTGAGCCAACTATTTATGCTAAAGGACGACTTTTATTTGTTGTAAATAATCGAACCAATTACACAAAAATTGAAGAGGTTTTTCAAGATCCAAAAATTAAGAGAATTGGTATTGCAGATGACCGAACAGCCCCTTATGGCATGGCAGCAAGTGAATATTTAGATGCAATTGATAAAAAGAAGGAGTTAGAAAAAATTTTGGTAACCGGTGAAAGTGTTGGCCAAGTAAACCAATACTTAACAACCGGAGCTGTTGATGCTGCTTTTACCAGCTACTCGTTTAAAGTGAAAAACGAAAATAAATACGCTTATTTTGAAGTAGATTCTACCTATTTTGACCCCATTTATCAAGGAGCAATGATCTTAGATCATGGAAATAAACAGAATGCAGATGCCTGTAACAAATTGCTAAAATTTTTCACAAGTGAGAAATGTAAAGGCATTTTAAATTATTATGGATACATTACAGAATAATGGATTATACGCCGTTTTTGGTAACGTTTAAATTAGCTTGCTTAACCACGCTAATTCTGTTTGTAATAGGAATTCCTATTGCGTATTTCATTGCGTTTTCTAAATGGAGAGGTAAAGCAATTTTAGAAAGTATAATGATGCTTCCAATTGTGCTTCCGCCAACCGTATTAGGTTTTTATTTTATATTTTTTTTAGGACCAAATAGTGGAGTAGGACGGTTTTTTGATGAGCTATTTGGACATTCTTTAGCTTTTTCTTTTCAGGGAATTTTATTAGGATCGGTTATTTATTGTTTGCCGTTTATGTTAACTCCCATTATAAACGGTTTCAGAAGCATTCCTAAAAATATCATTGAGTCTACAAAACTGTTGAACAAATCAAGAATAAATGCCTTATGGTATGTGTTTATTCCATTTATAAAAAGAAGTATTTTAAGCGGTGTTTTACTCACTTTTGCGCATACAATAGGGGAGTTTGGTTTAGTTTTAATGATTGGAGGAAAATTTCCGGAAACTAACGTGGCTTCAGTGGCTATTTATGATGAAATGACTGCTATGAATTTTGATGTAGTACACAGGTATGCGCTTATTTTGTTAATCATCAGTTTTATTCTCATTTTCCTTTTGAATTTGTTAACCAGAAAAACATCCCGATCAGACATTGCTTAAAATAGATGTACATAGAACCTTTAAAACACGTCAAAGAACGGCGGAAATTAGATGCAAGGCGCAATTTGATTTAGGAGTAACATCTGCAATTTATGGAAAATCAGGTATTGGAAAATCTACTGTATTAAGAATGATTGCAGGGCTGGAAAAACCTTCGGGCGGACTTATTCAGTTTAAGGATGAATTGTGGTTTGATGAGCAATCAAAAATAAACCGTCCTGTTGCAGCACGCAATATTGGTTTTGTTTTTCAGGATTTTAATTTGTTTCCAAATATGACGGTGGAAGGAAACTTAAAATATGCTTCTTTTTCAGGTAAAGAAATTTCAAAAGAAACAAAACACCTGATGGAGGTAATGGATTTAACTAAGTTATTTAAAAGTCGTCCGCAAGAATTATCAGGAGGAGAGAAGCAACGTGTTTCCATTGTTAGGGCATTATGTCAAAATCCAAAACTATTATTGCTGGACGAACCTTTTTCTGCATTAGATGACGAAGCCATTGGTGATTTGATTCGTGAAATTAAAATCATACAAAATGAAATTGGAACCACTGTGCTTGTTGTCAGTCACCGAAAAGATGTAATTCTGGAAATGGCCGATTCTGTGGTGCATATTAAAAATGAGCAAGATTGTGTACAAGGGCGCCCACAAGACTTATTAACCAAAAAGTTTTAGTCAAAAAAAAGAGTCGGAAAACCCGACTCCTTTTAATTATTTATTTGAAGCTGATTAGTTTTTTATAACTTGAATAGTTGTGTTTTCTATATCTGATTTAATGTCTAAATAGTACACTCCTTTAGCAAAACTTTCCATGTTTACAGTTTCTTTATTATAACCCATACCAGATAAAACAATGTCACCTTTTGCGGTTAATAAAGTATAAGAAAAGTTTCCAGAAAGCGTTATGTTTACCGTGTTAACGGTTGGGTTTGGGTAGGCTTTAATAGTAGTATTTTCAAACGTTTTTACAGATAACTGACTGTTAACAGTAAATATTGCAGTATCCGCACAACCCACTGAACCTTGTACTATAATCGTATAAGTTCCGCCAGCAAGTCCAGCAATGCTTGCGGGGTCATCAAAATCACCCGTTCCATCATTGTCCCAATCAACAGTATATGCAGGTACACCACCTGTTATTGTAATATCTACGCTTCCGTCATCTCCTGCAATTTCATCAGTGGCAGTGCCTGTAATTTCAATTGCATCTGCTACTTCTAAATCAATACTAGCAAAACCAACACAACCGTTAATACCTGTTCCTGAAACAAAATAGGTAGTTGTTCCAGGAGTTGTTGTGGTGTATGGCTCTCCATCTTCAAATTCAACACCCTCCCATACAAAAGTATCTGCCCCAACAGCCGTAAAGACCACATCCTGTCCTAAGCAGGTTAAGGTTGGAGTAACAGTAGGTGTAATTTCTGGTGTTGGATGAACTGTAATTTCAATTGTTTCAGAAGTTGTACAACCAATGTCATAAGAACCTGTTAAAGTGTAAGTATGTGTTCCAACTCCAGGAGAAAAATCTAAAGGATCCCAAGAGTATTCATCCGCATCACCAGCGGCAGATAAAACAATAGCCTCATCTTCGCAAAAGTTTTCATCTCCCGCTCCAGGAATTACTGTTGGATATGGTAATACATCAATATCTATAGATAGAGGACAGTCGCTATCATCAACACTTGTTGCGGTATAGGTAAATGTTCCAACTTCAGCAGGAGTGAAAGGAACACCATCAAAAATACCACCATCCCAAATAATTGGTGCTCCACTTTCGGCAGTTGCATCTAGGGTAATTTCATCTCCAATACAAATTGAATAGCCTGATACATCTAACTCCATAGGAGTACAATCTTGTGCGAAGGAAGTGTTAAAACCAACCCCAAAAAAGAGCAATGTAAATAAGGTAAAGCGTGTTTTCATAATAATAGAATTTTGAATTACTAAGTTAAGAAACATTTATATTGGGATAATATTTTGCTCATGAAAAACGATAAGTGGTTACTTCTGGACGACTGAGTATATTCTATTCTTAAAAAAATAAAGGCACAAAAAAAGGGGCTTGATAATTCAAGCCCCTTCTTATAATATAATTTAAGAATTACTTTTTCACCACTTTAACAGTAGTTGAAGCGTTCTCGTTTTTAACATTTACGAAGTAAACACCGTCAGCAAATTCTTTCATGTCGATTACTTCATTGTCAGTTGCAGAACCAGCAAGTAAAATATCACCGTTAATAGCAACTAATTCATAGTTGAATGTTCCAGCAAAAGCAACATTTACAAACTCTGTAGTTGGGTTAGGGTAAACAGCAATGTTAGCAGCGTTTAAATCTTCAATTCCAACTTGACTGTTAAGGTCAACTGTAAGTGTAGCTTCACAACCAGCAGATCCAACAACAACAACAGTGTAGATTCCACCAGCAAGACCAGTTAAATCTTCATCATCATCAAAATCACCAGTTCCGTCATTATCCCAATCGAAAGTATAACTTGGTGCTCCACCAGTAACATCAATATCAATTTCTCCGTCGTCTCCAACAGTTTCAATTACAACAGAAGCTAAAGAGATAGAGATATTGTCTACAACCTCTACATCAACAGATGTAGTGTTTTCACAACCATATTCATCCCATCCCATAACAGTATAAGTAGTTGTTCCAATAGATTCAGGTGTGTATGCCATACCGTCCATTACTCCGTTATCCCAATCGTATGACTCACCGCCACCGCCGTTGAATACGACAGAACTACCAGTACAAATTACATCTTCATCAGCAGTTGCAGTAATAGTTGGTAAATCATGAACCTCAACAGTTACCTCGTCTGTAGTCTCTGTACCAATACATCCTCCAGAAGTAGAAGTTCCTGTAAGTGTAAAAGTATAAGTTCCAACGCCAGGCATTAAATCTAATTCGTCTCCATCATTCCATTCATAAACGTCAGCTCCACCTGCAGCAGAAAGAGTAATCATTTCATTCACACAGAAATCTAAATCTCCAGCACCTGCAATTACAACTGGAGGTCCGTATACTTCAATAACAATAGCATCTTCTTCAGCAAAAAGACAGTCACCTTCATCATCACTAGAAGGGATATAAGTGTAAACACCAGGAGCTCCCGGATCGAAAGCAACACCATCAGTGATACCACCTGTCCAAGTAATTTCTCCTAATCCTTCTCCGTCAATTGTTACCATTTCTCCTTCACAAGTTTCGTAATCAGAAACAGTTATAACAATATCAGAACAAGCTGGAAGTAATTCAATAGAAAAATCTACAACACTACCCCAAGTAAAAGAAGCACATGGATTAAGTGGTGGAGAACCACCTTCATGTTGCATAATTCTCATACGAGTTGAACCTTCTATTGCATCAACCGGTACTGTGAAAGTTGGTGACATTGTTGTTGGAATGTTGTTGTATACTTTCGTAGCAATAATTTCATCTGGATCAAATGTTCCACTGTGGTCATAATCAATCCATACATTTCCACCATTGTTGTAGTTACCACCACAAGTTCCCCATGATAGGTCAATTGTATAATCAGAACCAATGGTTAAATCTGCAACCTGTGCAGTTTCATCTTCAACGCCAGTAACACCAGGACAACCAGTGTAGGAGATAGATGAACTTTCACCAACTAAGCCTGCGCTTTCAAGGTTGGTGTCACCAGTAGAGCTGGGTCCTCCCATGCAATACTGCGCATTTACAGCGGCTGTAGAAAAGGCCGCTACAGCGAATAAAAGTAATTTTTTTTTCATAATAAATAGTAATTGGTTAATGCATGTATAAACAGTCTTTAAAACGATTTATACATGCGTTTCAAGCTAGCAATTTATAAATATTCAATAACATAAACAGGTGAAATAGCTAATTTCTTTCGTTAAATTTAAATTAATTTTCATAAAACACTAATTATCAATGTTTTAAAAAACAACTAGAATCGGATTTTTTTAAGACTATTTACCTAAGATTTATAGCAATTCTTCTAGGTTTAATGACCTACCAAAAATAAAAACACTTAGAACCCTTATGGAAAGGTAGCTGATTTCATGGAAATTAGCACCTTTTTGAGTAAGGAAACTGGCCGCTTGACCTGGAGATATTAACACATAAATTATAGAGTGAACGATTTATAATATATTTGCTATTCTATAATGTGTTTATTATGAAAAATTTAATCCCTACTTCCATTTTTTTATTTGCTTTTATAGTTGCTTGTGGAGATGGAAAAGAACCGGTTAATGATACTGTTGAAAACAGTGAAGAAACGATAGCTACAAGTGGTTTTGAAGCTGTTTCATCTGAAAGATCTGGAATTGAATTTGCCAATGTTTTTCAAGAGACAGAGGAATTAAATTATTACAATTTCGAGTACATATATAACGGAGGTGGAGTAGCTATTGGAGACATAAACAATGATGGATTACAAGATCTTTTTTTTACGGGAAATGCAACTTCTGATAAGTTATATTTGAATAAAGGGGATTTGGTTTTTGAGGATATTACAAAATCTGCGTTTCAAGATGATTTATCAGCCAATTGGCACACAGGTGTAACCATGGTAGACATTAATAGTGATGGTTGGTTGGATATTTATGTTTGCAGATCAGGAGGTGATGTTGACAGAAGTGAATTTAGAAATTTACTATTTGTAAATAATCAGGATAATACGTTTACAGAAAAAGGAGCAGAATATGGAGTTGATGTTGATAAAAGAACCACTAGCGCCGCATTTTTTGACTATGATAATGACGGCGATTTAGATCTTTATGTGTTAAACCATCCAGCGCAGCAAGAAAGACGTGAATTCAATAATCAAGAGGTGATTAAAATGAAAAGAAGCGGGGAAGATATGGACGTTTTATTGGAGAATCAAGACGGCAAATATGTGGATGTATCTGAAAAAGCAGGAATTAGTACACATATGTTTGGTCTTGGTCTTGCTATAAGTGATTTGGATGGAGATGGATATCAAGACATTTATGTTTCAAATGATTTTGTCGATCCAGATTTGCTTTATATGAATAATGGTGATGGAACTTTTTCTGAAGAAATTCGTGAGAGAACACACCATGTTTCTAACTTTTCAATGGGGAATGATATTGCCGACTTTAACAATGATGGATTTGTTGATATCATGACGCTTGACATGGCAAGTGAAGATCATGTGCGCTCTAAAAAGAATATGGGCGCTATGAGTACGGACAAATTTTGGAATATTGTTGACATAGGTTTTCACTTGCAATACATGTTTAACAGCTTGCAATTAAATAATGGTAACGGAACATTTTCTGATGTGGCACAAGTTGCAGGTGTTGCTAAAACTGATTGGAGTTGGGCACCTCTTTTTGCCGATTTTGACAATGATGGAAATAAAGACTTGTTCATAACAAACGGTTACCGAAGAGAGTTAAGAGATAATGATTATAACGCCGAGTATAATTATAAAAAAGCAACAGGTGAAATTGAAAACTTTCAGGATGGACTAGACCTAGTACCCACAACAAAAATTGAAAACTATATCTATCAAAATCAAGGAGAACTTAACTTTTCAAAAGTAACTGCTGATTGGGGAATGGATACTCCAATTAATTCAAACGGAGCAGCTTATGCAGACCTTGACAATGATGGTGATTTAGATTTGGTGCTTAATAATATGGATGATAAAGCATCTCTTTTTGAAAATAAATTGAGCGGTGCGTCTACCAATTATATTCGGATAAAAGTAGGGGGTTATGCTAATAATCAACAAGCAATTGGAACCAAGGTTAAAATCTATACAGATAATGGTATTCAATTTCAAGAGCTACATGTTGCACGTGGTTATATCTCTTCTGTTGAGTCTGTTTTGCATTTTGGATTAGGTGCTGCTGAAAAAATTAATAAAGTTGAGGTTGAGTGGTTAGATGGAACTACAAAAACCATGAATAATGTAGCCTTAAATAGCACTCTTGAAATTGCCTATTCTCAAGGAAATAAATCTCCGTTGACTGAATCTACAATCACTCCTTTGTTTACTGATATTACGGATTCAATTTTAAAGTTTCAGCACAAAGAAATTCCAGCAGATGATTTTGACTTTGAGGTGTTATTGCCAAATAAACTCTCACAGTCAGGTCCGTTTATAGCAGAAGGAGATATTAATGGAGATGGTTTAGAGGATATTTATATTACTGGTCCATATGACGGAACCGGAAAAATGTTTATTCAAACAACTCAAGGTTTTCAACCTGTTTCTGGTCCATGGTCAAAGGAAAAACAACGAGAGGAAATGGATGCACTTTTTTTAGATGTGGATGGAGATGCAGATTTGGATTTATACGTTGTTTGTGGTGGAAATGAATTTTTTCATGACTCACCATTTTTGCAAGATCAATTATACATTAATGATGGTAAAGGAAAATTCACAAATGAATCTGACCGCTTACCAGAAATGATTATTGCAGGTCAGTCTGTTGCAGAAGGAGATTTTGATGGAGACGGTGATTTAGACCTTTACATTGGCGGACGACAAATTCCAGGATACTATCCATTTATTCCTAAAAGTTATTTATTAGAAAATGATAACGGGACATTTAAAGATGTGACTCAAAATTCTCCAAATATTGCTTCGCCAGGGTTAGTGACAGACGCCATTTTTGATGATTTTGATGGGGATGAAGATTTAGACTTAATAGTAGTGGGAGAATGGATGCCTGTTGTGTTTTTTGAAAATGAGAACAATGTCTTTAAAAATGTAACAGACCAATATAACCCTGAAATGGAAGTAGGCTGGTTTTATTCAATAGAGAAAGGTGATTTTAATTCGGATGGAAAGATGGATTATATTGTTGGAAACTTGGGAGAGAATAATAAGTTTCATCCAACAAAGGAAGCGCCACTAGAGATTTATTGTCATGATTTTGATGGAAATGGAACCAATGATATTGTATTAGGTGAGTACCAAAATAACATTTGTTATCCGGTAAGAGGAAAACAATGTTCAACAGAGCAAATGCCATTTATTTCTCAAAAATATACTACATATGGTGATTATTCAACAGCTGCATTAAGTAGTATTTATGGCGAAAGCGAATTAAAAAAAGCCTTGCACTTTTCAGCGACTAACTTTAGTTCACAAGTTTTTATGAGCCAAGGAAATGGTTTTAATATTAATAGATTACCAGCTTATTGTCAATTGAGTCCTATCAATAAAACGATTGTAGACGATTTTAATAATGATGGAAATTTAGATGCTTTAATTGTTGGTAACAACTTTGGTGTTGAGGTTGAAACAACTCGTTATGACGGAGGAAGAGGTTGCTTATTATTGGGTGATGGAAAAGGAGGGTTTGAACAATTGAGTCCAACAGAATCTGGGTTTTTTGAGAATAATGACTGTAAAGATATGGCGCAAGTAAACTTTAAAGGAAAGTCATTAATTATTACCGTATCAAATCAAGCAAAAGCTAAAACCTTTTTGGTTAAAGGTTAATCTAAAGTTGAATTAATTAGAGATAAATACTCCAGTTTTATTATGATTGAGGTTTATACAGATGCTTATTTTATGAAGGAGGCTTTGAAAGAAGCCGAGTTAGCATTCGCCGAAAATGAGGTTCCAGTTGGAGCTGTCATTGTTTTAGACAAAACAGTGATTGCACGAGCACATAATTTAACAGAGCGCTTAACAGATGTTACCGCGCATGCAGAAATGCAGGCAATAACTGCAGCGAGCGAATATATAGGTGCAAAGTATTTAAAAAAATGCACACTTTATGTAACACTTGAACCTTGTGCTATGTGTGCTGGAGCTTTGGCTTGGGCGCAAATTGATAGGGTTGTTTTTGGTGCGAGCGACGACCGTAAAAAACATATTGATGAAAATATTTATCACCCTAAAACCAAGATTGAACGAGGGTTAATGCAAGAAGAAGCCGCGGAGTTAATGAAAACTTTTTTTGCAAAAAAAAGAGGATAACTAACTTACGTTCAAAACCATCTTTCTCAAATTGCGTATATTTGCTCCGTGTTTAATCTAAAACATATCGCAGCATATTTTTTGCTATTGGTTTATAGCGTGTCCTTCGGGCACCAAATTATTCCGCATCATCATCATGAAAATTCTGAGGATCATAGTCACCATTTGGACGGTGCACATGACCATTGCGTAACAGAAGAAGAAACACATTCTCATGTAGCGCACGAAGATCATTTTGATGAAGGTTTATTTGATTATATCGCCTGTGTTTTAGGAAATCATGAGCACAACTCTGCTACCGAGTGTGAGTTTATTGAAGGAACTCAAAAAAACCGTGTAAACTCAACAAACTCTGCTCCGTTTATCGCCATATTAACGGCAAATAATGACCTCAATATTGAGTGTTTAAATTTGCAAGTTCAAGGGGATTATCAACCGAGTAGCAATAATGACCCTTTGGCTGAAAACAGAGCCAAAAGAGGTCCACCTCAGGCCTAGTTTAGGTCGTTACATTTTTCTTGTAAACGGTTCCTTGAGTTCGATTCATGTCTGAATTGGCTTAAAAATCAATGAATTTTAAATTAGTTGAGGCGATAACGCCTTCAGCTATAATGAAAGAATAATGTTAAATAGAGTCATTCATTTTAGTATAAAAAACAAGTTTGTAATAGGCTTGTTTACCTTAGGCTTGGTGGTTTGGGGTTTTTATTCTGCATCTAAATTACCGATTGATGCTTTGCCTGATATAACAAATAATCAGGTTCAAATAATAACCACATCACCAACATTAGCCACGCAAGAGGTAGAAAAATTTATTACGTATCCAATTGAAAGAGAGGTAAAATCAATTCCGAATATAGTAGAACTAAGATCAGTAAGCCGTTTTGGGTTGAGTTTGATTACGGTTGTGTTTGAGGAGGATGTCGATATTTATTGGGCAAGAAATCAAATTACAGAACGGCTGCAAGCCGCCGAGGAAAACATACCGCCAAGTTTAGGAAAACCTGAATTGGCTCCAGTAAGTACAGGTTTGGGCGAAATATACCAATATGTTGTTTGTGCTGAAAAAGGCTATGAAGATACCTATGACGAAATGGAACTTAGAACAATTCAGGATTGGATTATAGTTCCACAACTGTTAGGAACACCAGGCGTTGCTGAGGTAAATACACTGGGTGGCAGACTTAAAGAATATGAGGTTGCTGTTGATCCTGATAAGCTTAAAAGCATGTCGGTTACCATGGCTGAAATTTTTGAAGCCTTAGAGGTGAATAATGAAAATACTGGAGGAGCTTATATCGATAAAAAGCCTAATGCTTATTACATCCGTGGGGTGGGCATGGTTAATGAATTAGACGAGATCAAAAAAATAGTTGTTAAAGTAGAAAACGGCTTACCGATTCTAATTCGAGATGTTGCCAATGTACAATATGGCAGTGCTATTCGTTACGGCGCCACCACTAAAGATGGTAAAGGAGAAGTTGTAAGCGGAATGGTAATGATGCTTAAAGGCGAAAACAGTGCAGAGGTTGTTAAAAGTGTAAAAGAAAAGGTGGAGATTATAAAAGAAACCTTACCAGAAGGTGTTTCTATTGAACCATTTTTAGATCGTTCTAAACTGGTAGATAATGCCATTAGTACCGTTCAAAAAAACTTGATTGAAGGTGCCTTAATCGTTATTTTCATATTGGTGCTTTTAATTGGAAACTGGCGAGCAGGTCTAATTGTAGCTTCGGTAATTCCTTTGGCATTATTATTTGCTATTTCTTTAATGAACTTGTTTGGTGTCAGCGGAAACCTTATGAGTTTAGGAGCAATTGATTTTGGGTTGATAGTGGATGGAGCTGTGATTATTGTTGAGGCAATTATCCACACACTGCATAAAAGAACAGATGGTAAAACGTTATCTGCAGATGAAATGGATGATGCGGTTTATGGTGCTTCTTCCAAAATTAGAACCTCAGCAGCTTTTGGTGAGATTATTATCCTAATTGTTTATTTACCAATTTTAGTATTGGTAGGCATTGAAGGAAAAATGTTTGGACCTATGGCGCAAACAGTTTCATTTGCCATCCTAGGAGCCTTTATTTTATCATTGACTTATGTACCAATGATGAGCGCTTTATTTTTAAGCAAAAAAGTAAAACATAAAGTCACTATTTCTGACAAAATCATTCAGTTTTTAAATCATTATTATCAAAAACTACTTGGTTTTGCATTTAGGATAAAAGGAGGAGTAATTGCTGTATCACTCATTTTATTTATTGGAGCCTTGGCTTTGTTTAGCAGTTTGGGTGGAGAGTTTATTCCAACCTTAGAAGAGGGTGATATTGCAACACATGTTATAATTCCGCCGGGTAGTTCTTTAGAGCAGGAAATTCAATCAACCACCAAAGCCGAGCAATTAATTATGGCCAACTTCCCAGAAGTTGAGCAGGTGGTTTCTAAAATTGGTAGTGCTGAAGTTCCAACAGATCCTATGCCTATGGAGGTTGCTGATGTTATGGTGATTTTAAAACCAAAAAGCGAATGGACATCTGTCAAAACAAAAGAGGAACTAATGCATAAAATGGAAGATGTCTTGTCAGACATGCCAGGTGTTACAACTGAGTTTTCGCAACCTATTCAAATGCGTTTTAATGAATTAATGACAGGGGTAAGAAGTGATGTGGGAATTAAAGTTTTTGGAGAGGATATTGACTTGCTAGTTGGTTTTGGTGAAGAGATTGTGAGTCTTATTCAAGAAGTAGAAGGAGTGACGGATGCACGTGCCGAAACGGTGGCAGGTTTACCACAAATTTCAGTTAATTATGATAAAGATAAATTGGCACTTTATGGACTAAATGTTGGTGATTTAAATCAATTGGTTCGTATGGGGTTTGCTGGAGAAAAAGCAGGAGTGGTTTATGAAGGAGAAAAACGATTTGACCTTGTTGTTCGATTGGCAGAGGAGGATCGTCAAGACATTGATGATTTGAAAAACATGTATGTTATGTTGCCCTCAGGTAGTCAAATTCCTTTAGCACAAGTTGCAGATATTAAAATGGAGCGTGGTCCTGCACAAATTAGCCGTGAACAAGGTAAACGCCGAATAATAATAGGCTTTAATGTACGAAATAGAGATGTGCAATCTGTCGTAAAAGAAATACAAGATAAACTACAGGCAAACTTGGATTTACCGGTTGGTTATTATGTTGAATATGCAGGTCAATTTGAAAACCTAGTAGAAGCAAATAAACGCCTGTCCATTGCAGTTCCAATTGCATTGGCTTTCATTTTTGCATTACTGTATTTCACCTTTAAAAACGTATCGCAAGCCTTGCTCATTTTTACCGCAATTCCACTTGCTGCAATTGGTGGTGTGGTAGCTTTATGGATGAGAGATATGCCTTTCAGTATTTCGGCAGGTGTTGGTTTTATTGCACTTTTTGGTGTAGCAGTGCTTAATGGCATTGTTTTAATCGGATATTTTAATCAGTTAAAAGCAGAAGGAATGACGGATATTATTGAGCGAATTAAAGAAGGAACAAAAGTGAGGTTGCGCCCAGTTATTATGACGGCTGCAGTAGCTTCATTAGGGTTTTTGCCAATGGCTATGAGTAATTCGGCTGGAGCAGAGGTTCAAAAACCTTTGGCAACAGTTGTAATAGGTGGACTTTTAACTGCAACCTTTTTAACTTTAGTGGTGTTGCCAATTTTGTATTACTACTTGGAAAAAGGATTTAAGCTTAAATCGAATGGTGCTAAAACGGTTGCGGCAATTTTAATTGGTTTTATCTCAATTAATAGTGTGGCGCAAGAGCAGGTTCATACGTTAAATCAAGCAATAGAACTAGGTTTAACAAATAATCAGCAAATAAAAATAGCCACGCTAAAAGTGCAACGCCAAACAGAACTAAAAGGCACCGCTTATGCTATGCCCAAAACGGATTTATTAGCAACTTATGGCCAAATAAATACAGCAAGTTTTGATCAAAGCTATAGCATTTCTCAGAAGTTTAACCCGGCTTTATTTGTGGCGAAAAAGAAATATCTTAATGCGGGAATTGCCCTTAGTAAAGTGGAAGAATTGATGGCACAGCAAGAATTGCGTTATCAAATTCAAATGGCTTGGAATGAATGGGCTTATTACAACAGTTTAAGTGGCTTATTGTGGTCGCAGGATAGTGTATTGCAAATTTTTTCAGAAAAGGCCGCAAAAAGATATGCGGTTGGAGATGCTAATGTTATTGAAAAAACAACGGCTGAATTGAAAGCGCTAGAATCGAATTATGAATGGTTGGATAATAAACTAAAACAGGATATTTCATCTAATGAATTAGTGGTTTTATTAAACCCTCAGGATCTTGAATTAATAGGTTCATTACTTGAAAAAGAGTTAATGGTTGGTGATACTAACAAAGTTAATTTGTCCAATAATCCAACTTTGCAATTGGCAAACCAAGAGGTTGACAGAGCTAAAAATAGGGAGAGTGTAAGAAGTGCATATAATTTTCCTGACATAACAATTGGCTATTTTATTCAGTCTATTAAAGGTGAGCAAATAGAGAATGGTGCACCTGTTATTTATGACGGTACACCGCGTTTTCAGGGAGTTAATATTGGGTTGAGTATTCCTCTTTTTTACGGATCTAATAAAGCTGAAAGGGCTGCTGCAAAAACAGATGTTTTAATTGAAGAGCAACAGGCCGATTATGTTTTAAAACAATTAGAAAATCAGCTTTTAAGGGCAACAAGAGAATTAATGTTGCAAAACATGCAAGTTAATTTTTATGCAAAAGCACTTGAAAATGCCAATTTATTAATTGAAAAATCAACCTTGGGTTATGCGAATGGAGATATTGATTATTTGCAATATGCGCAAGCAATCACATCATCATTCAATACTCAGAAAAAATATTTAAGTGCTGTTAAAGCATATAACGAAAGTGTTTATAGAGTTAAATATTTAGTTAACTCATTGTAAAAGTTTAAGAAAATGAAAAATCAAAAATATATAATTGGGATTGTTATTGGAATGACCTTTATGGTTGTTGCATATTTTGCCTACGACTATTTTTCAGGTGGAGAATCGGTTGAGGTGGTAACAGAAAATGATGAACATGAGGATGAACACAATCACCACGGGCATGGTAAAACAGTTGAACTAAACAACTCGCAATATATCAATGCGGAAATTGAGTTGGGGTGGTTTGAAAAAAAGAACATGAGTGAAGTTGTTAATGCTAATGGATATACCAAATTGCCGCCACAAAACCAGGCAGACGTTTCTGTTTTTACAACAGGATTGGTTAAAACAATTAAGGTTATTGAGGGGCAAGAGGTTAAAAAGGGGGCTGTATTGGCTTATGTTGAAAGTCCTGAATTTACCATTTTACAACAAGACTATTTGGTTTCAAAAAGTAATTTGGAATTTTTAAAGCTAGCGTATGAACGCCAATTAACATTGAGTGAGGAAAATGTAAATGCAAAAAAGGTTTTGGAAAAAACCAAGGCTGATTTAGATGCTGAGCAGGCGCGTTTTAATTCCTTAAAAAAGCAGTTGGCTGTTTATAAAATTAATGGAGATGGAGGAACTGTGTCTACAATTCCAATTGTTGCGCCTATTGGAGGTCATATCACCGAAATCTACGTTAATATAGGATCTTCTGTTGAAGTTGGTAAACCACTTTTTTCAATTGTAGATAATTCTGAAATGCATGTTGATTTATTGGTTTATGAACAAGACTTGCCAAAGGTAAAGGAAGGACAAACGGTTCATTTTGTGTTAACCAACCAGTCTAATAAAGAGATTGAAGGAACTATTTTTAATGTGGGTAAATCATTTGAAAATGAAACCAAAACAGTTGCGGTTCATGCTCACATTAAAGACAAAGATGCTGCATTGATACCAGGAATGTATGTTAATGCACTAATTGATATAGGATCAAATGAGGTGAAAACGTTGCCAGAAGGAGCTATTGTTCAGGCGGAAGGAAGATCATTTATTTTCCTTTATGAAAAAGAAAATGATGAAGATGAGCATGCAGATGAAGACCATAACCATGGACCAAAAAAGACTACTTTTTCTAGATTAGAGGTTAAAGTTGGGCCATCTCAATTGGGATATACACAAGTAACTCCGCTTGAAAAAATACATAAAGGTGATAAGATTGTATTAAGCGGTGCATATTATTTGCAGAGTCACCTACAAAAAAGTGAAAGTGGGGGAGAGCACAGTCATTAAACCCAAATCATGAATAGGATACGGGTTAAACAAAAACGATATCAAATGAATTTAATAGAAGAAATTAAAGGAACAGACATTTATTTACTGGATCAAATCATTAAAGGACGGTTCTTACCAGAGCATAAAATATTGGATGCAGGTTGTGGCCGCGGAAGGAATATGCGCTGGTTTGCAAATCATAATTACAACGTACAAGGCTGTGATACAAATGAAGAAATGCTGCAAGAATCTCCACCTTATACAGGATTACCGGCAACCTGCTTTAAAGTAGCAGCAGTTGAAAATATGCCTTATGCTAATGATGAGTTTGATCATGTAATTTGTAATGCTGTATTACATTTTGCTGAATCTCCGCAGCATTTTTTAGCAATGATGAAGGAGATGCACCGAGTACTTAAACCTGGGGGTGTTTTATTTATACGGATGACCTCAAAATTTGGCTTGCCAGAAAATTATACCGATATGGGAAATGGTCGTTTTTTACAACAAGACGGTTATGAACGTTTTTTGCTTACAAAGGATTTATTAAATCAAGTAAAAACTACAATTGGTTTTGAACAGTTAGAACCAGTTAAATCTATTTTGGTAGAAGAGTTGCGTTCAATGACAACTCTTGTTTTAACAAAAGTTGGGTAACAAGCTTTTTTTGGTTAATTTGCATCATAACTGAACTTATGAGGCTGATTATCATGTTATTTATTGTAATCGGAGGTGCTGTTTTAAGTTGTCGTAAAGACCCTAATATTATTGTAGAACCTCCGGTTATTATTGAACCATTTACGGTTGAACACCTAGAGGGAAACTATACAGGTGTGGAAAATTATCAACACGAAAAATGGGACTATTCAGGGCCGCTTACAGAGACGCATTGGAGCACTTGGGACTATTCTAGTAATGATGCAATTTGGCCTGCATTTGCTGTTATTGAAAACCCAACAGGTAATGTTTTAAACATTAAAGCGGAGGACGTGGATTTTTGGTACCCCAATTTTAATGAAGATTTTGTTTTGGATAGTACATTAAGCTATAGCGAGAGTGATTTTAGTGTTGCGTTTACAGGATCATTGAGTGATTCTTTAATAATAGATTTAACGGTGGTGCATTTTGATAGAGATCAAGACATGATTAGTTATACAGAAACAAGTACTTATAATCTATTTACCTTGAAATATAAATTGAAAAAAGATTAAATGCCTTACTCTTTCATTTTTTGTTCCACCCAATGTTTCAAAATTTCTCTATCATTTGGTGTTAGCTGATTCTTTTTTCCTTTGGGCATTTTCCCTTTAATAAAAACCTGATTATTAATGTCAGCTACAAAGTAATCCATGGTTTTGGATGTAAAAAAATAGGCAGGTTTCTTTTTGCTATGACATTCGTTGCAATTGTTTTCTAAAACGGTGAGCGCAGCTATTTTTAAACTATCTGCAGAAGGTTGATAAACGGAATATGATGAATCAAAATCCTTTTGAGTAAAAGAGAATAGAATTAATGAAATGCAAAAAGAAAAGATAAAAAATCGCATGTAGTTAAAGGTACAAAAGAAATGCCACTTTAATTTTTAATATAAATATATGCGTTTAATGAAGTAGCAATAATAAGCCAAACAAAATAAGGAAGCACTAGTAATGCTTTATCTTTTAATTCTAAAACTCCGTAAAAAAGAAAACCGCCCACTAAGACTGTTAACGATACAATTATGATAAGCGCAATTAAAACCGCTTGGTATTTAAAAAAAGCAGGGCTCCACGCAAAGTTCAAAATCCACTGAAGGGCAAATAAACCAATTAATAACCCCTTATTAGAACTGTTTTGGTAGGCGTATGCCATGTAAACGGCAAAACAAACCATAATAGAGGTCCAAGCCACACCAAAAACCCAACCTGGTGGTGTCCATGGAGCAACATTCAGGTTGGCATACCAGTTAGATTGTGTGCCTGTACCTGTAAACAATCCACCTAATGCTAATCCAACAAAGTTGATTACCAAAAATAAAATAATGCGTGCGGCCATAAGGTTGATTTACCTTAAAACAACTGGAATGAGTAATTGTTCAAGCTTGGTGGTTACAGAACTATTTGAAACCCAAAATATGGTGTACAAACAACAAGTTGTATTTAATAATACAGCCAGAATGAGCCCATAAGAAAAGTGCTTTTATTGTTTAGCAGCCTTCGCCGTAAGTAACAATCTTGATGCTAAAATCTTCGCCGTAGTCAACCCATTTGATTTTGAAATCTTCACCATAGGTTACTTCTTTCCACTCTCCTTGGTCATCTTCACCGTAATCTACCCATTTCACTTTTACGTCCTCACCATAATCTACTTTTTTAACCTTATAGTCTTCACCATAGGTTACAATTTTGATTTTTCCGTAAACTTCGCAAGCTGTATTTCCGGTTGACTTTACGTCTGATTCGTTTGTCTCCGATTGGAAACTAGTTAGGCCGATAATTCCTAAAGTAAGAATTGTGGCTCCGATTAGAAGTTGTTTTTTCATAGGGGTACTTGTTTTTTTTGGTTTTATAAAGCTATCAAAAAATTTGAACAAGGACTAGTTTTTTGAGAAGTAGTGACTTAGTTCAATAAATAACAACTTATATCTATTACATATAACTGTTTATTTTCCCCTACGGTTGCTAGGTTGCCACTTTATTTTAAAATTGTCTTTCTTTAATAACTACTTTTTATTCGCTAATAAACAGTACGATTTACCATTCGTGTTATGGAATCATTTTGTAATGAAACACCGTTTGACGAACTGTAGTTTTGCAAAAGTGCTGTATAATTAATTTGTTCTGCATTTAACATTTCATCAGAATAAGTAGGCGTTTTAGTAGGTTTGGGTGCTGTAGACACTTGAGCTAGGTTTTCTGAATTATGTGGTTGAACTTTATTAGAAATCGGTTTTTCTTGAAGTGGCTTTAAATCTCGAAATTCTGTAATTATTTTTTCAATATAAACAGTATCAATTGAAGAGACATTAGCAACGTGATTCTTTTCAACAGACTGCCCAAAAATGCCTGAATAATTGAATAAAGTAAACAGTAAAGCACAAGCTGCAACTGCTGCCCAAGTAGGAACTTTATGTGTGAATATTGCAAAAATGCCCGATTTTTTGCGTTGTTGCAAAGCTTTGCTCGCTACAATAGCAATAGAAGGGTTGGCACGTAAACTTGAGGCATCATCTGCCATAATTAATTGCGCCATAACAATCATTTCTCGCTGTTCATTATACTCCTCTTCTGCTATTTCAGAAAGCACAAAATTGCGCTCAACTATTGTTAAGTCTTCAAAGTCTTTTTGATCCAATAAATCGCTTAAATCGTATTTCATAACTTTAATGTTGGTAGTGAACTAATTTTTTTGAGAGTGCCTTTGTGGCACTGTGTAATCTTGACTTTACCGTTCCTAATGGGCAATTGGCTACAATGGCAATTTCGTTTAAAGAAAGCCCTTCATGATAACGAAGAAGAAATACTTCTTTATAAACCGGTGGAAGTTCGTTAAGACGTTGTTTCAACTCAGTTTTAAAAGCATCATCATCAATTGAATTGGTATGATCAGTGGCAGATATTTCTCCAATTTGGTCAATATTTACCGCGGCTTTATTTTTTTGACGGTATGAGTTTTTACATTGATTGGCGGCCACGGTAAAAACCCATGTTTTAAAGTTTTTTTGTAGATCAAATTTTGAAGGGTCGTTTACTATTTTAAGAAAAAGATCTTGCAAAAAATCTTGTGCTTTTGCCTCATCTTGCCCTAACATTCGATACATAAAATGCAATAAACGATTGCTGTATCGTGCATACAATTCGTTAAACGCAGCTTCTTTACCCTTTTGAATAAAGGACATTAACTCTTCGTCTGTATGGTTTTTATAGTTCTTCATAAAAAATGGAAAGGAGCTAGACTAATCTAGACCCTTTCCTTATTCTCAGGCTTACTTACAAAAGAGAATAAAATCAGCATTTAACAAATTTAGTGTTGACAGTTTCTTCATGTGATGTTCCTGCCGCAATCGTTTGAATAATTTTTTTAATTTGCTCCTGCTTTCGGGTGTCTTGTATTGTTACATAATGATCATATAGAATGAAAAGACCAGGCAAATAAGATAAGTTATGGCGTTTTACTTGTTCAGGAAATTGCTCATTAGAGGTGCTAAAGGTTAAATGATCCAATAAAAATTTGTTTTCAAAATTATTAATGACATCTGAAGTATTATTAAAAGGCTCTTCTGAATAGCGCAGTGCTAAACCTACATTATACATTTTATCATTGAGTTCAGGTTGTGAGGTGCTGTAATTACCATAGGCAAAATAAAGTGGATTTTTACCTTGATTTTTTATTACATAATTTACTACAGCAGTTTGGTCTTTCATTTCTTTATCTGTAGCTAGAATATGTGCCTTTTTAAATTGGTGACTTCTATATTCTGAGGATCCATAAGCGCAGAAGATATTGATAATTGTAACATCTTTTCTAATGCCTTTTCCGTACTGTAAAACTAATGCTGGATAGGTGTCATTGTCTCCTGCAGATAATAAAGTTGCGTTTGGAGCAGTTGAGTTTAGCATATTATAAGTGAGGGCTAAAAGGTTGGGCGAAAAGTCTCCTGATTGTAACCACTTTTTACTTAATTCTTCCATTTTATTGGTGTCTCCTTTAATCATATAAAGGTTCATTAGGTCGGGATAAATATCTGTTCGGTTAGGGTCAATTGAATAAGCTTTTTCTGCCCAACTTCCAATTTCTTTTACACCTTCAGAATCCTCAGACCAAATGCTTGAATGCCATGATTTGATGTGATAATAATCGTATGTTTTTGGAATTGCTTTTTCCATTTTGGAAACAACATCCTCCATAGTTCCGTACCATTTGTTGCGGTCTGTCGTATCAGGCGCCATTATTTTTGCCATACGTGCTGCTGTATACATGTTTTCCCAAGCAGCGCCATCTTTTTTATTTTTTTTGACTTCTTTTTCCCAAAGGTCATATTGTGTTACATACCATTCGAAAGGCTTATACACCACAACAATTGAATGAACTTTTTCAGGCTTTGCAGTTTGGGCAAAACTCATATTGAATAAAAGAGAGAATAATAGGATACTTGTCGTTAGCAATAATTTCATTGTTCTAAGATTTGATTTTCCGTAATACACAAGATCATAAATAAAGTTCGCATGAAAATGTTAAAAAAAGTAAAAACGAAAGTTTAAAGCATAAGAAGACCCGCATTCCAGTAGGGCGGAATGCGGGTTTTAATTAAAAAAGAAAAGGATTATTTAAGCACTAATCTTTTTGTAAGTACGGTACCTTCTGTATTCAAAATTACATTGTAAATTCCTTTAGATAAAGCCGAGTTTCCTAATTCAAGGTTTTGCTCGTTCATGCCAAGGTTTGAATTATAAACGGTAGAATAAACCTGATTACCAAGCATATCATATACAGCAACCTGCATAGGATTGCTAGTAGTAGAATAATAAGACAAGGTTATGTTTTCGTTAGCAGAACCTGGGTTAGGATAAATTGAAACATCTTGTAAAATCAAATCGTTTTCATTAGTTGAAAGCAAGCCCGACACGTTAAAATCATCAATGAAAAAATTGTTCATAAAATCGGTTGCTGTAAATTCAATTTTAAAGCGAACATTATTAGCTTCTGTTCCAGGAGGTAAGTTAATTGTTACATTTTGCCAATCGTCTGCAGCGGTTGGTGCAAAAGCATACTCCTCATGACCAGAGCAAACCATATCATTTGCGCTTATATTGTCTAATAAGGTCCATCCAGCTTCACAATCCTTCCAGTAAGAAATACGTAATTCCAAATCCTGAGGACTGAAAATACCAGCATTTGTTGTGGCAAAAATGTAGCTAAAGCTTAAAACAGATTCAGAAGTATTAGAAAGGTTAAAAGATGGAGAGATTAAAATATCTTTAGTACCTCCAATACGCCAATAGTAACTTGGATAAAGAATTGGATCAGGATCAGCTCTGTAATATTCTAACCCAATACACTGGCTACCTGAACGCCCTGCATAATCAACCAAGCTCCATTCAACATCATTGTTTTCTGGGTTGAAAGCATACCAACCGTCTGTTTCAAAATTCTCATTTTCAAAATTTTCAGCGTGTGGACCTTCGTATTTCCAATAGTCGCCAAGAATATGAGCAAAGCCCGATTTTGTTGTTGTTTCAGATCCTGCAGCATTTGTTACGGTTAATTGCGCATCATAAATTCCTGGAGTGTCATAAGTCACAACAGGTGATGCTTCGCTTGAATAAGTTGGTGTTCCTCCTGGAAAATACCAACTGTACTCATCAACTCCTGCGCGCGTAACAGATGGAAAGTATTTAATTTCTGATCCTGGGCAAGCAATATCACCAGTGATATAAAAATCGGGCAGAGGTGTACATAAAACAGGTTCCTCTATTAACCCGGCGTTGGTTAAGTTGACATCTGTATGTAAATTGTTTCTGCCCGAAAGTGGCGTTTCTAAAGTTAATGTCATAACATCTGTTTGTCCATGTGTATACATGCGCGAACAGTATGAGTACTCCATATAGTTTTGAATATTTTCCGCTATTCCATCATTACAATCATCTGTGTCAACTAAACTGCATGATGTATGACCAGCAGTTACTGGGGTGTCTTCAATACCATCATTTCCACAAGCAACTCCTGGACTATTGTTACTTCCCCAAACATGTGGTAAGCTTAACCAGTGTCCAATTTCATGCGTTAGTGCACGCGAATTATAGGTTGAACCTGTTCCAATACTTCCGATATATTCATTTAAAATGATGATTCCGTCTGCAAAAAATAATGCACCTGAAACAGCTGAAGGATAATAAGCATATCCTGCAACGCCGCTTTCCATTGAATTAACAATCCACACATTTAAATAGCGTGTACGAGGCCATTGGTTTAGTTTTGAAAAATCATCTCCAATATTTGTTTCGTGTGAGTAAATATGCTCAATACCATTGGTGCAATTTCCAAAAGGATCTTTATTGGCTAAACGAAATTCAATTTTTGTATCAGATGCTAAATCTTGAAATTCATCCATGATCTCAACCGTGTCAGCATTTAATTTTCTGAAATCACGATTTAAAATGGCCATTTGATCCAAAATTTGAGCGTCCGAAATGTTCTCATCACCATTTTCATGAATGACGTGAAAAACAACAGGAATAATGTAGTTTTCAGAACGATCACCCCCTCTGATTTCTCTGTAGTTTTTACTGCGCTCTAGCAGTTCTTTTTGATCATTTTCAAGCCCTGGATATGCTTCATAAATGGCGGGTAGTTTTTTATGTAAACCGCAGCCCACAGGATCGCCTTCCTGAGCAAATAATTGTGGTGCAGAAAGCATCACAAGAAAAAATGTCACAAATAATTCATAAATATTTTTCATACGTAAACGATTTTAAGTTAAAATGTATATATACAAGTTAGGGGGATAGTCCATGCAGATTTGAACATTCAATAAATGTGAGCTACCATTCAATCAATAATTGTGCATTTTAGGTCATGTTAGATGCTTGATATCAGTAGGGTGTATATGAATTGACGTTTCATAAACGGTTTGTATTATACATGTCTAAAGGCATTTATTTAATGTCAATCAAATAAATGTTAGATAAAATAAAAGCACTATTTTCAGTGAAAATAATTGTAGATGAGAAAAACAGCACCGGGTTGGGGGAAAGCCATTGGAATAATTATGATTTGTTTAGGCGGACTAGGCATTTTTTATCAAATCTATAAATTGATAATGCCCATGTTCTTTAATACTTTTCCAAGAGCAATGAATAATTTGTCACATCTGGATAATGACCCGTTTAATGATGTTGTTATTAATGAATTTAGCAATATGTTTGGTTTTTCACAAACACAAGCAACAATGCTGGTAGTATTTGGAATTTTGGGGTTAGTGCTGACTATTTTTTACATAATGGGAGGTGTTAAACTATTGACTGTGGCACCAGCAAATTATAATTTTGCAAAATTTGCTTTGATTGCATTTATTACGCTAAACACTATTGCCTGTGTTTTCTTTTTTACGACTCGTGGTGGAATGTTTATGACTGCAATAATGATGTATTCACTTATTGGACTTGTATTTGATATTACGCTTTTAATTATACTCTTGTCAAGCAACAAGGCTGATTATGGTATTGGAGGTGACGAGCAAATACAAGTTTATTCTGTTGATAGGTAAAGTGAGGAGATTATATAGTAGCGCCTGCTATCAATATTATTTATTGTAAAAAACTAACCATTCAACCGTTTAATTTTATCTGCAACAGTCCCTTTTTCACCAAGGCGCACAATTGCTAATACTAGCCTTACAATAATGTTTCTAGGAAAAACAAATTTGGCATTATTGGCCACTTTAACATCACGATCTGCAATGATTTTTGACAATTGATTTGGCGGAGCATTAAAAACCTCTTGTGCAAATTTCCAGGCACCATCACGTGCTAATTTCATACTAAAATCAACTAAAAAATCGTCAACAGATTTTGTCCATTTTAGAATTTTTTTGAGCGTAGGCCAAATTTCCGACAAGTCTTTTTCTACGCCAGCTACCAAATCGGACAGAATTTCGTTGATTTTATCAAAGTCATCCTTAAGGTCATTAAGATTTCCATCCTTTGAAATTTCCGCGGCGGCAATGCCAAGGTCCAAATTAATGTGTGCGTTAATTCCAATTAATAAGTGTTGTAGCACAATGGGCCAATATTTTTTGCTCTTGTCAAAAGCAACAATCCATGACTTAGTCACTTCTGCATTGTTTTGATAAGCAAAATAAGCATCCAAATAACGTGAAGCAAAAACGACATCTAGTCTTTCCATCCGCGGCCCATCATCAAAATAATTGTCTGCAATTCCTTCCTTTACTTTAACGGTTACTTTTTTATAAAGCGCCGCAAAATACCCAAGTGGATTATTGTCTTTTTCTGAATTGGCAATAATGATATCTAATTGATGAATAACATCATCAATGGTATTAATGGGAGGCATACTCATACTTGTTTTGGGTGTTAGGTTTGGGCTAAAGTTAATCAATCTGTTTTCAAAAATCTATAAAACAGTTTGTTAAAGCTTATTTTGGGTTGTTTATTGCTGTTTGATTTCTTCAAGAAAAAGCAATTGTCTAGACTAAAACTTAATAATTCCTTCTTCTGTATTTGTTTTTGTTAATCTTCAATTCAAAAACATTGTCAGTAATTGATATTGAGCTAATAGGACTGTCCGTAAGCTTATAAGTGGTTTTATTATCCATTTGTTTTTTGACATACTCTTTTTCTGAAATTGCGTCTTCAACTATCCTTTTAAGAGGAAGGTCTTTGTTAAAATGAAATATTCGTTCAAATACATAGCTAAACCCCATTAGGTCAGTTTTTTCATAATCTTTATAAAGCGAAATTTCTTTATGTATGAAATGCCTTCCGTCAATTATATCGTAATTATCTTTTTTAATGATATACTTTGAAATCATTCCTTTTGACATAACAACGGTCCAATAATCTCTTGGAAAATTATCTCGATAAGAATAAATGATTAACCAAATTACCTCCTCAATGGATGCATTCTCTACATAATTTCGAAATTTTATGTACTCATCATCCCACTTTTCATCAAACGGATGTTTAGCATCCAAAACGATTCCCTTTTTATCTTCCCACAAAAAGCCGAAGTTTATATCTTCTCTATTCATAGCTTACTTTTCCTCAAAATCGGAGTGTTTTATAATGTAATCCTTATTGTTTTTTTTATTTAAAACAAAATTACAGTCTTCTAAGTAGACATGGAAATATTTGAGTAATTCTTGATTTGTAAAAGGTGTTTCAATTGCACTGTTGAAATCGTAATCTGTGTTGGCTAAAGCCCATGTAAAAACTTCAATATGCTCATTAACAACTTC
>CAKZPK010000086.1 GCA_937139035.1 uncultured Crocinitomix sp.
TATATTAAAGTCAAAATCCTGCGAATTCAATTTTTTGTCTCCTTCAAAGAAATCGATTCCGTAAGTAGACTGACGATCAAAAAGTTGTAACGGCTTATCTATTTCTTTTACGTAAGAATCGTAAGTCAAATACTTTTTCAATAATACATTAACAATTCGCCCACCTTTGTTTGAAATATCAACAATAATAAGGTCATTTTCAATTCTAACAGTTTCTTCCGGTCCTTTTGGTGCTGCTTCAACAATAGGTTCAGGTTGTAGTTCTGTTAACTTCTCATTTAAAAGTGTGTCAAGTCCTGTTATAGTATCGTTATATCTGAACTGACCAATATTGTTTGTTAAATGATCTCCTTCGTCGTTTAATACTGGTACTAATGAATTCACTGGAGCTTCAACCGCAGCAATTGTATCCATGTCAGCAACTAGCGTGTCAGGAAGCTCTTGTTGAGTAGAATCAGTTTGAGCTGTTTTAGTTTGCTTATCACCTGTCGGTTCTTCAGCATTTAAATAACTGAATATAAAAAGGATTACTCCAATTATCAATAAACCTATGATTGATCTTTTATCCATTGTAAAATAAATTTATGTCTACTTTTCCGTAGGCGCGTGCAAAATTAATATTTATTCTGTTTTCTGCATTAAGATTAAGCACTTATTATGCTTCTCTACGTGTGAATGACGAATGAGGATTGAAGATATTTTAGAACTGCTATTTTTTATTTTCCATAGCCGCCTTAACAAAAGCTAAAAAGAGCGGATGTGGTTTTTCAACAGTACTTTTATATTCAGGATGAAATTGAGCGCCTACAAACCAAGGATGCTCAGGGATTTCAACTACTTCAACCAAACCATTTTCAGGGTTTTTACCAGTAGCAATCATTCCATTTGCCTCAAAATCTTCTAAATAAGCATTGTTAAATTCAAAACGGTGACGGTGACGTTCATTAATCACCTCTTCATTATATGCTTCAGAAATTTTTGTTCCATCTAACAGCTCACATTTATAAGAACCAAGTCTCATTGTTCCGCCTTTGTCAGTAACCGTTTTCTGATCTTCCATAATGTTGATCACCGGTCTAGCGCAATCTTCAATAATTTCAGTTGTATGTGCATCTTTCCAGCCTAGTACATTTCGAGCGTATTCGATAACAGCACATTGCATTCCTAGACAAATTCCTAAAAATGGAATGTTGTTTTCACGCACATATTGAATCGCTAAAATTTTACCTTTAATACCACGAGATCCAAAACCTGGAGCAACAAGAACACCATCTAAACCAGCAATTGTTTCTTCAACATTTTCTGGTGTAATTTTGTCTGAATGAATCCATTTAACATCAACTTCACATTCATTATATGCTCCTGCATGAATAAATGATTCTACAATTGATTTGTAGGAATCTTTTAACTCAATGTATTTACCAACTAACCCAATAGATACTTTGCTTTTTGGGTTGTTTAGTTTTGATCAGAATGCTTTCCATTCTTTCAATTCAGTATCTCCCTTAGCAGGTAAATCTAGTTTTTGTAAAACAACTTTATCAAGTTGCTCTTCTTGCATCAATAACGGTACTTGGTAAATCGAATCAGCATCAATAGACTCAATTACTGCCGTTGGTTTAACATTACAGAATCGAGCAATTTTCTTTCTAATCGTATTATCTAGAGGGTGCTCAGTTCTACAAACTAAAATATCTGGTTGCACTCCAACCTCTAATAAAGATTTAACAGAGTGTTGTGTCGGTTTCGTTTTTAACTCACCAGCTGCTTTTAAATAAGGAACAAGTGTTAAGTGAATCACCAAACAATCATCAGGGTATTCCCACATCATTTGTCGAACAGATTCAATGTATGGCAAAGATTCAATGTCACCAACTGTTCCACCAATTTCAGTAATAACGATTTCAAATTCGTCAGATTTACCTAGAATTTGAATACGTTCTTTAATTTCATTTGTAATATGCGGAATAACCTGAACCGTTTTACCGAGAAATTCTCCACGGCGTTCTTTGTCCATTACAGTTTGATAAATTCTCCCTGTGGTTACGTTATTGGCTTGTGACGTTGGAACATTCAAAAAACGTTCATAATGACCCAAATCTAAATCTGTTTCGGCACCATCATTTGTAACAAAACACTCCCCATGTTCATAAGGGTTTAATGTTCCTGGATCAATATTGATATAAGGATCTAACTTTTGAATGGTAACAGCGTATCCACGAGCCTGTAAAAGTTTTGCTAGAGAAGCTGAAATAATTCCTTTTCCTAGTGAAGAAGTAACCCCGCCGGTTACAAAGATGTACTTAGTTGAATTAGACATAATCTTGTTTAGTAACTACGGGGGTCAAAGGTAGTCGAAATTTAGGTCCTGCAAAGAAAAAAAATGAATAAAAATTGACAATTGATTAACAAAATATGGAACTGGATGTTAATAAGTGGGTTAAGAGTGCTGTATGTTTGAATTAAAATGAAACCACTATTTTTAAAGAATGATTAGCTCAGAAAAACCATATAGTGAAATTGTAGAAATTCTAAAGGGGAAGGATGCAAGGCTGAAACAGATTATTGAGTTGGCCAAAGAACCTATAGTGCCAGAACCAAGTGTCGATATTTATTTTGATTTATTACAATCAATCGTTTCACAACAGTTGTCAGTTAAGGTGGCTGCTATAATTTGGCAACGATTTTTAGATCTTTATCCAGATCAATATCCAACTGATCGCATTTTGCAAGAAGAAACGGACGAAGTTTTAAGAAGTGTAGGACTGTCTCGACAAAAAGCCAACTATTTGCGAAATGTAGCTACTTTCTCAATTGAGAATGGGATGGGTTTTGAACTACTATGTGCAAAAACGGACGAAGAAATTATTGCCTACTTGACACAAATAAAAGGAGTAGGGAAGTGGACAGTGCAAATGGTGTTGATGTTTCCTATGGATCGACCTAATGTATTTCCAATTGATGATTTAGGGATTCAAACAAAAATGATAGCCCATTATAATTTGGAAGGGGAAAAGAAAGAAATTAGAAAACAGATGTTGGTTATTGCTGAAAGCTGGAAACCGTATTGCAGTTTAGCAAGCAAATATTTGTGGGGATCAGTCTTAGCTTAGCTCTTCTTGTAAGCCAATCATTTTTAAAAGCGATACGGCACATTCAATTCCTTTGTTACCGTGTTTACCGCCAGAACGATCTATAGACTGTTGTTTTGTATTGTCAGTTAACACACAAAAAGAAACAGGAGTATTGTATTCCATGTTTACAGCCATAATGCCTTGTGTGGCTCCTTGACATACAAAATCAAAATGTTTTGTTTCACCTTGAATAACGCATCCAATTGCGATCACACCGTCTAAATCCTGATCAGCTTCAAGTAAAAATTGACAGCCTAATGGCAACTCAAATGTACCAGGCACATTTTTTACAATGATATTTTTTTTCTTAACGCCATTCTCGCGCAAGGCTTCAATTGCCCCATTCATTAATGGGGATGTAATGTCATCATTCCATTCAGAAACAACAATGCCGATTCTAAAATCGGCACCGTTAGGAATAGTTCCTTTCTCGTATTGAGATAAATTTTTATTTGCTGTAGCCATTAGTTTTTAACTCTTGCTATATATTTTTCAACTTCTAAAGCTTCGTCACTCTTACTCCAATCATTCTTGATTTTTTCGTAAGCAGCTAAAGCGTCATCATTTTGTTCAAGCGCCTCGTAAGCTAATCCAGCTTTCATTAAATACATTGGAGAAGTGAATTCATTTGTTTCCCTTGCAGCAGCTTCTTCAAACAATCCAGCCGCAGTTGAATAATCATCAAGCTCTACATAACAATCTCCTTTTAAACCAATTACCATTGAACCAACAATAATGTCTTCAAAATCACATTCGTCAAAGTAATCAATAGCATCTTCATATGCTCCTTGATCCATAGCAGCAAGTGCCATAGTGTAGTTGGCAATGTTTCCACCAGAAGTACCTGCATATTCATCAGCAATCTCTTCCATTCCATCAAAATTCTCAGATCCTGAAATTGCTAATCCTAATGAATCTTGCTCAAACTCATAATAAGCCGGCCAATATGCTTCTCTCGATTCAAGCTCGTGCGGCTCTGAAATAAATTTTTGGTATCCAATAATACCTAAAATTATTACGACTATAGCCCCAACACCAATTATGAGAGGTTTCTTATATTGATCAATGAAACTCTCGGTAGATGTTAATTGCTCTAACTCATCCGTCTTAGCCTGAGCTTTCGTTTGTTTTTTACTTTTTGCCATTTTACTTTCGAAATATTGTGCAAAATTAATTTTTTTTTGGTTCAAATTGCGATAAAATGCAGATTTTTACGATCTGATTGATTTCGCACTAAATTCAAGTATGATAAAAACGGAAAATAAAAATATAGTTTTACCCATTTTATTGGTGCTCATCATGCTTGGTTTAACGTGGAATATTGGCGCTAATACTCCAAGAACAGATTTTGTTTTCTTTATAGCGCAATACCTTGTGCTGTTTACAACCTTTTATATTTTTTGGTTAAACAGGTGGGGACTTAAATTTAGCCACTTTTTAATTGTTGCAATACTATTGCGGGTAATTCTATTATTTGCTACACCAGAATTGTCAAATGATTTTTCTCGATTTATTTGGGATGGTGAACTAATAGCGGATGGTTATAATCCTTTTGAAAGAAGACCTGTGGACATGTTCCATACTTATTTTACGCATAATGATGTTTACCAAACTTATTATGATGACTCCTATAGACGGGTGCTTTTTGTAGGGATGGAGAAACTCTCACAAGATCATTATACCTGCTATCCGGTTTTAAATCAACTCTTGTTTTTTATTCCTGCCATGCTTAGTGACACTATTGCGGGGAATGTTATAGGTTTAAAAATAATAGTGATTCTTGCTGATATTGGTGCAATCATTTTTGCGAAAAAAATTGCCGAGCATCTAAAAATTTCAGTGCACAATATTTGGCTTTACGGACTTAATCCGTTTATCATTTTAGAGTTTTCAGGAAATCTTCATTTTGAAGGAGTGATGATTTTCTTTTTACTAGGCGCCATTTATTTTGTGTTAAAAAACAATTGGCTTTGGGGAGGTGTTTTGTTAGGGTTAGCCGTGCAAGTAAAACTAATTCCGTTAATGCTTATTCCGTTTTTCTATAAAAAATTAAGGTGGCAAAATGCACTTGGTTTCTCTGCCTTAACTGCATTTGTGGTGTTAGCGGTAGGAGGTTTAATGCTGAATGAAGTTTATTTGGCTAATATGATGGAAAGTGTCAATGAATATTTTATTCGTTTTCAGTTCAATGGAAGTATAGCTTATATCGTTAGTGCAATTGGTTTTAAAGTGATTGGGTGGGATCCTATAATGTATACAGGTCCTGTATTGTCTATGATTTCAACAATAGGAATTTTAATATTGGCAGTTTTAAAGGCATACCGTAAAGATTTAGATATGATAACAGGAATGTTATTTGCTTTTATGATTTACTATAGCTTAACAGCTACTGTGCATCCATGGTATATCAGTCTAATTCTGGTATTATCAATTTTTACGCAATATAAGTTCGGTTTAATTTGGTCAATTGTAATTATGCTGAGGTATTATGCTTATTCTACTCCAGGTTTTGAAGAGAATATGGTTTTGAATACAGCAGAGTACATTATTGTTTATGGAGTATTGTTATACGAGATTTATAAATATTGGGATAAAAGAGCAGTAGGAGTTCAATTGAAAGAATTTTTTAGTTCTCAAGAAAAAATATAAGCATGGCAGAAGAAGTATTCATACCAATTGATAGAAAAAAAATGATATTGATGACCGCATTGTATTCCATTTTAGGAATAGGTGCATTTTTGGTGACATATTATTTGGGTGAAAATCAGGATTGGGTTAGTCCAACTGTATTTAAAGTAGCATCAATAGTTGTTTTATTATTTTTTATGGTGTTGGCGGGTACTTTTGCCAAAAATGTAAAAAGTACTATTGCAGGACTAACCATTAATAGAAAAGGGATAGATGATCAATCTAACTCCATTAGTTCAGGATTAATTCACTGGAAAGACATTAAGGGAATATCTAAAGTGAAGACACCCGCTACTAAATACATTTTAGTAATGGTGAAAAAACCGCAGAAGTACATTGATAATGCTAAAAATAGTGCAATTAAGCGGTTATTAAACCATAATTTAGCCAATTATAAAACGCCTATTGTGATTAATGTAACCGCCTTGCAAACTAGTTTAGATGATTTAGAAAAAATCATTGCGGAGTATTCAGGACGGTTTGGAACTAAATAAAGAAATTATGAAAGTAGATATTTTAGCAATTGGAGCACATCCTGATGATATTGAATTATCTGCAGCAGGAACAATCATGCAGCAGATAAGTTTGGGAAAAAAAGTAGCAATTGTTGATTTGACTGAGGGAGAATTAGGCTCACGTGGGACAATAGAAACGCGTTATGCAGAGGCCGCGGATGCATCTGAGATAATGGGAGTGTCAAAGCGGGTAAACTTGAACTTAGGAGATGGTTTTTTTGATTTTTCAAAAGCCAACAAGTTGAAGTTAATAGAGCAAATTCGTTTTTTTCAGCCTGAAATTGTTCTGGTTAACGCTTATTCTGACAGACATCCAGATCATGGTAAAGGGGCTACACTCGCTAAAGAGGCTTGTTTTCTTTCAGGTTTGGTTAAAATTGAAACCGAACTAAATGGCGAAGCACAAGGCAAATGGCGTCCTAAAGCGGTTTATGGATATATTCAAGATCATTATTTAAAACCTGATTTTGTGGTGGATATCACTCCCTTTATTGAGCGTAAATTAGAAGCCATTCAAGCATATAAAACACAGTTTTTCAATCCAAAATCAACGGAACCAAATACGCCAATTTCAAGCGAAGAGTTTTTAGACTTTTTAAAAGGACGCTGGAGCGAATATGGTAGAAGTATTGGAACAGGATATGCAGAAGGATTTACGATTGATCGTCCAATTGGAATCAAAGATATTTCTGACTTATTGTAGTTCGTTTTTAAAAACATTACAAGATTAAAATGAATTTAGTAGAAAAAGATAAAAATTACGTTTGGCATCCGTTTACACAAGCGCTAAATGCCGCAGATCCAATTCCAATTACTTCCGCTAAAGGCGCTTGGTTATTTGATGAGGACGGGAAAAAATATTTGGATGCTAATTCATCTTGGTGGACAATTAATCATGGTCATGCACATCCGTATATAGCAAAAGCAATTCATGAGCAGTTTTTAAAAATGGATCATGTGATTTTTGCAGGAGCAACACACCCAAAAGCTGTTGAAACTGCTGAGCGAATAGTTAATAGCCTGCCAGATGGATATCAAAAAGTATTTTTCTCGGATAATGGTTCTACAAGTGTTGAAGTAGGGATTAAAATGATCTACCAATATTGGCATAATAAAGGAATTGCTAAAAAGCGATTTTTGGCGATTGAGGGAGCTTACCACGGAGATACGTTTGGAGCAATGTCTGTAGGACAAAGAGGTTATTTTAATAAACCTTTTGAGCATTTGTTTTTTGATGTTGACTTTATTCCTTTTCCTACTGCCGAAAACGGGGCAGAAGTATTGTCTAAAATGGAGGAACTGTTTGCAACGAATGATTTTGCAGGGTTTATATTTGAACCATTAGTTCAAGGAGCAGCAGGTATGCGAATCTATGATTCAAGCTGGTTGAATAGTGCAGTTGCATTAGCAAAAAAATATAATGTATTAACCATTGCAGATGAAGTAATGACAGGGTTTTACAGAACAGGAACCATGTTTGCCATTAATCAAATTTCAGAAACTGCCGATTTTGTTTGCATGTCAAAAGGAGTTACGGGCGGTGTTATGCCAGTTGGGTTAACAGTGACAACGCAAAAAGTTTTTGATGCATTTTTATCTGAAGATACGAGCAAAGCTCTTTTACATGGGCACTCGTTCACTGGGAATCCACTTTCTTGCGCAGCAATTTGTGCTTCGCTTGATTTGTTTGAACAGGAGGATACTATAAATTCAATTAATAGAATTGCGAATGCGCACCAAGACTTTTTAAAGAAGCACGGCGCCAACCCTATCTTCAAAAAAGCAAGAGCTTTAGGTACAATACTGTCTTTAGAGGTTGAGGTAGGAGAGGAAAGCAGCTATTTTTCTGCAATAAGATTAGAAGCATATAATTTTTTCCTAGAGAATAATTTATTAATGCGTCCGCTTGGAAACGTAATCTTTATTAATCCGCCTTATTGCACAACTAACGAAGAGTTAAACCATGCCTATGACAAGGTTATGGAGTTTTTAACCAATATGAAGTAGTTAGGCTAAGAACCTACATAAGCCTTTATAATGTCAAGTGAGCTAACCATGCCAATTACTTGGCCATTTTCCATTACTACTAAATGATGCACACTGTGCTTAATCATGGTTTTTGCAGCGTCCTCAACTCTGTTGTTTTTGAGTACAATATGAACTTTATCGGTCATAATATCAGCTACGGTCATGTTTTCGTCATGAACCTTTGCTAAGTCACTCGAACTTAGAATACCTGCAATTTCTCCGTCCTCTTTTAAAACTGGAATTGCATTAATTGATTTACGATTGATTAATTCGCGCGTGTGTTTGAGTTTT
>CAKZPK010000087.1 GCA_937139035.1 uncultured Crocinitomix sp.
ACTAAAACAATTTGAGTAATAACGTAGTTAGCTAACAATATTGCCACAGATGCTGCAACAACCGCCTGAGTACTAGAACGCCCAACTTCTAAAGAGCCCCCTTTAGTAAAATACCCATAATACGCCGCTATCGAAGTAATAAGAAATCCAAAAACAACGGTTTTACCTAATGAATAATACAGGTTTCCTTGCTCACTGTGCCAGGCATACTGAATTCCTTCCATATACGTTTCTGTTGAATAAAGACCTGATTGCACTCCGGCAATCCAACCTCCAATCAAACCTAAAACCATTGAAATAATTGTTACAAAAGGTAAAAAGAAAGTCATTGCCAGAATCTTTGGCAACATCAGATAGCCAATTGAATTAACTCCCATAATTTCAAGGGCGTCAATCTGCTCAGTTACACGCATGGTTCCAATCTCAGAAGCGATATTAGAACCTACTTTACCTGCTAGGATTAATGATATAATAGTTGGTGAAAATTCAAGAATTGTGGATGAACGCGTTATATAACCAATAGTATAATCAGGCAACAATGGAGACTCCATATTTGCTGCAGTTTGTAAGGAGATTACCCCTCCCATAAAGATGGACAGGAAAGCGACTAACGGAATTGAACTAATTACAATAGCATCAATCTCGCCAAACAACATTTTTCGAAAAACCTTTCCTTTCTCTGGACGAGAAAAGACAGATTTTAGCATTACAAAATAACGCCCAATATGTTCAAATAGATTCATCTGACCGCTAAAATAAGGAATTATTGCGTTTTTTCTTCTAAAATACAGCGAAGATATTACCCCATTTAAAATGGTGATATTAAACCGTTAAAATCACAACGGCATCCTAGATTTATTAAATTTCAATTTGATGGGTTTTTGTCCCTGTAGAATCCATATTTAATTGCCCGCTGGAATAAGTCACTTCATCATGAAATTTCTAGTTTTCACAAGTGTAACTCGCAGCTTTACTGAATATATTTTGAAGGCGTTAGAAAGTTCAACGAATTAATCTGTTTTACCCTATGATTTTTAGTAATTTTGATCGGTTTTAAAATCAACACAGAACAAAACAAACAAAACTATGCGTCTATCAAAAATGAAGGTTGAATTGGCAGATACAGTCCAATACACATTGATTTCAGGAGAAGAAAAAATCCTCATGAATGACTTAATTGGTAAGCCAATTAAACTAACATTTGAAGGCGTTACCCAATGTTCTGCTTGTAATGATATTAAAAAATTATTTGCTCAGGGCTTTTGTTATGATTGCTTCATGAATGCTCCACAGTCTAGCCCTTGTATTATTAATCCAGAGCTTTGTGAAGGACATTTAGGAAAAGGGAGAGACGTTCAATGGGAAAAAGATCATCATGTTAAACCTCATTTTGTTTATTTAGCTGTCGCATCTGGATTAAAAGTAGGAGTTACAAGAGATACACAAATACCAACCCGCTGGATTGACCAAGGTGCAACATTTGCAATTCGAGTGGCGGAAACACCATACAGGAAATTAGCTGGTGATATTGAAGTTGCTCTGAAAAGTCATTTCACTGACAAAACCAATTGGAGACGAATGCTCAAAAACGAAATTGGAGATTTTGATTTAGAAGAAGAAAAATGGCAAATTGAAGAAATGCTCCCTGCAGACTTGGCTGAATATATGACAGAAGATGATGAAATCATTGAGATTAATTATCCTGTTTTAAAATTTCCAGAAAAAGTAAAGAGTATTGGATTTGAAAAAATGCCAGTTATTGAAGGAACACTCAATGGAATTAAAGGACAATATTTATTATTAGACGGTGATAGAGTATTGAACATTAGAAAGCATTCAGGATACCACGTTGAGCTTGAATATTAACACCAACCCTATGCATTAATCCGCTTATTTTCATATCTTTAATTAGTATATGAAAAACTATAAACATCTCTTAGTCCTTTTTTCGTTGCTTATCTTAACTGGATGCAACCCCTACAAAAGAATTTCATTATCTGGCAGTGATTTCTACGGGAGAAATAAGGTGATAAAAAACATTGATCGTTACGACATCTATGTTCATCAAGCAGATTCAGTTTACGAATTAGTTGATCCAGAAGCAACTGATTCTAACAGAATCACTGGTCAGGTTCAAGCATTGAGCGAAGAGGAAGTTATTAAAAAATCGATTATTGATACCACCTCCAAGCTTAAGCCTGGAGAACAAAATGACATTCATATTTACTTAGACAATGCCGAAGAGATTGCTGACGTAAAGGTTTCAGACCAGATAACTTTAGAAGCAAAAAATGTTGAATCTGTTAACCTCACCGCCAAGGAAAGCAGAGGCGCTTTAGGAATAGTAGGCATGATTCTTTTAGGAATTTTATTAGTTATTGTATTGCTTATTGTAATTATTATAGCTGCAGTAGCCGCCTCAGGATCGGATGGCTCTGGATCAGATTCTGGATCAAACGGCAGCGACTCTGATTCTGGATGCTATATCGCTACTATGGCTTACGGTTCCTACGAAGCACCAAAAGTTATGACACTAAGGCGTTTTCGAGATCAGTTTTTACAAAAATACAGCTGGGGTCGATCATTCATAAAATGGTACTATAAAAACTCTCCGCAATTTGTTGAAAGGCATCAATCTAAAAAGTGGTTGCATGCCGTTTTGCGTAAATTTTTAAATGTGTTTGTATTTATTATCAAACCAATTTTCAAATAAGCGAATGCGATTTTTGGTTGCAATATTTGTTTTATTATGCCTTAATTCCAACGGAAAAGCACAAGAAACATTAACCATTAAGTATTTTGGGTTAGCCATTCATCCGTTTGGTGATGCAACAGCGCATTTACAACCTTTAAAACTGGACAAAAAAGCCCGGTTTGTTTTGAATACTGGGCTTTTCATAGGTTATGAAAAATATTTATATGAAGACTTGTTTTCAGTAAAAGTCATTCAAGGAATAACTTCCGATTGTTCTAATGGTTTAGCAAGTGTCAGTCATTTTGGAGCTCGCGTGCTATTAATGAAAACAAAAAAACACCGTTTTCATTTTGGAATTGGTCCAACTTTAATTGTGCGCGAATCATGGAACCGATTTGGAGATGAATATACCTCATCTGGTTTTTTCAATGAATACGATTCTAAAAATTTTGGTGAATTACAATGGAAATTTATCCTTTATGGATTTGAAATTGAATATGACTATCATTTTTCAGACAAAAATCAGCTATCATTTAGCTTTACTCCTGGCATACCCGCAACTACAATATCAGTAGGATGGAAACATTGGTTTCACTTAAAGGAATTTGACCGGCAAAAAATCTTTGTTCCTAGAAAGAATAAGAACTAATAAAATTTTCATTTGTGACAATACAGTAAAAAAAGATTCAATTATTCTCTCACCCTTTACCATACTAAATTTCTTTCTAGTACTCCTATGGCATTATTTTCTTGATTATATTCGTTGCTTTGAAGATTGAAAACTACATAACAAGTCGGAGTTTAAAAAATTGGCCTGACCAAATTAATGATAAACCCAAGAATGAGTTCCTTACGTTTTCGCACAAAATTGCTGCATACCCAGGAGATGGCAATGGTGAAATTGGCAACACTCTTAACTTGTACAAAATAGACTCTGCCAAGGACCAAACCTCAAAAGAGTATTACTTTATTGATCCTTGGCAAAACAGACGAACAACTAACTCACCATACCGAATAGTAAGCAACCATATTGAGAATGGAAAACAACAGAAAACGGGGATTATCATATATTCGTACGAAGGAAAACATGAACTTTTAATTGCTCCGATTTTTGACGCCATAACAATCAAAGAAGATTTCAACCTCTTTCTTTGTGAATCTTTTGAAAATGTTGAAAAAAAAATAGGTAAGCGCTATTACTTTGACACAATTGGACGATTCATCTATAACGAACCTATCGATAGAAAAAGTTCATACCCTCCAACAATTGCCTATGACCCTATCGAGAATGAAATAATTCATAATCAACCTCTCCCAGAAAGTCTAAGCATCTATCGCGTGATTGACCCCAGAAGATACGTGGTAATCACTGATGAGAAATATTTAGGCACTGTGAACTATAAAGGAGAATGGCTAATAGCACCAAATTATAAAGAAATCATTTATAGCAAGAACCATGTAAATGCATTTGTAAGAAAAGATTACGACTACTATTATCTTGATCAAGTAAATCAAAAGAAAAAGAAATTACCATACTATATATGGAACCAAAATGAGAATTTTGTACAGATTACCACTCGAAATAAAAACCATGAAACCCCTACCGTAGGGCTTATGAACTTTAATGGCGAATTATTTTTAAACCCCATTTATTCCAACATTTATTTCACTCATGATCCAAATCGAATTTTACTGTGTGTAGGCGACCAAGAATACATTCATGGAGATTATTCAATACCACGAACAATTGGAACATTTGACTGCGTAACCCGTTTAAATTTAGGTCAAATTGGATTGATTGATCAAAATAAAAATAAGATCATTCCAATTGAATTCGATTATATCGCTGAAATATCATTAGGGTACTATGTTGCTAACAAACACGGTGAAATTTTTGACTGCGAAACTCATCATGGCAAAAAAGACGACCCATATATTGATAATACCACAGCAATAAAAGGTGGTAGCTGGACTTTATTCGACAACGACGGCATCATAAAAAATGTTTTAAATTCCATAACTGCGCACAACCTACTGCAAAACTTTCAACAAAAGAATAAGATCCCGATTATTGTTTTAGAATAGCTATTAATTCATAAAACCGTACATTTATTCAAACAATAAATCACAATGAAATTACTTCTCTTAGTTCTCTGCTCTACTGTCTACGTCACATCTTTCTGTCAAACAGGCTGGACATGGACTGAATTAGACTCAATGCCTGAGCGTGTAGCAAATAACGCCGTTGCTTATGGAACAGATGATGTTTATGATTATGTATTTTCTTTTGGTGGGATTGATTCAACTAAAATTCACACAGGAGTAAATAAACGCGCTTATAGATACACAGTGGGAACAGATAGTTGGGAAGAAATTGCACCATTGCCATTTACTTTGAGCAATATTGCATCAGGCGCAAGCACAGTAAAAAACAGAATCTATATTATTGGTGGCTATCATGTTAATCCTGGTGGAAGTGAAGTTTCCAGTAACGAAGTAATTCGATACAATCCAGAAACGAATAGTTACCTCACCAATGGCGCCACCATTCCTACCCCAATTGATGACCATGTACAATGTGTTTGGAAAGACAGTCTTATTTACGTAGTAACCGGCTGGAGTAATACAGGGAATGTCCCCAATGTTCAAATTTATGATGCGGAACTTGACACTTGGCTAACCGGAACAGAAACACCAAACACAAATGAATACAAAGCCTTTGGAGCATCTGGAGAGATTATTGGCGACACTATTTATTATTACGGAGGCGCCTCTACAGGAATCAATTTTCCTGCGCAAAAGCTTTTAAGAAAAGGAGTTATTAATGCAGAAAATCCTACAGAAATAGAATGGACTTTGCTAGAAGATGGCCCAACGACTTTATATCGTTCGGCGGCATTAACATACGGAGATTATATTTTTTGGGCAGGTGGTTCTGCAATATCTTACAATTATAATGGTGTTGCATATAATGGGAGCGGTGGTGTACCTCCGCTCAATCAAATTATGCGCTATGACCACACCAACGGAAACTGGAATCAAGGTGAAGGTGCTTCATTTGGTGTAATGGATCTACGTGGAATTGCACAGATTAGCCCGACCGAATGGATTATTTGTGGCGGAATGGAAGCTGAACAATACGTTTCAAGAAAAACATATTTGCTCACCTATGATCCAGTTGTTGGAAGTGTCAAAAAAGATCATTCGAACAGCCGTATAAAAATTGTTGATAATGTAATAATTTACAGTGGAAACGCTAATAAAATGGAAATTGCAGACTTATCAGGGAAAATCATTGCTGAATTAGACCCAAATTCACCAATAATCCCCGAAATTCAAGGATGTTTCATTTTGCTCGTACATGAAAACAACGATATTGCTACTTTCAAAATTGTCAGATTGCAATAACCAAAACAAATACAAAAGAAACTATTCCATTATTATGGAACACTTCTTGCTAACCTCAATTGCCTTTCTCAATTATTAATTGAATACAGAGAAATAATATGACCAACATTATTTGCAAAAATCAACGTTACAAAAAACTTAACAACTTTACTTTTTTACCTGTCTTAGCTCTAGCAATAGCAGCGTTAGTTGTTGGTTGCACACAAACAGAATCTTCTAACTCAAAGAAAATTGAAAAACAAGAAGGGATTGAACTATTAAACAGCTTAGACAGCATTGCAAATTTAAACAATCGAATTAGTGCTGCTAACAATGTTCTAAGCTTCAATCAAAATCATGGAAACGATTCACTCATATCCGAATCATTTTTTAAAATAGGAGTGCTTCACAGTTTGAAAGGCAACAGCGATAGCTCCATTTTTTATCTCGAGGAATCTAGGACTAGATTTAAAAAATCAAATTACAAAAACAGAGAGTTAGTGGCCAGCGCTGTGTTAATAAGAGTTTATCGCTTTTTGGATGATCGCGAAGCTGTACTAAAGTTAATTTTATCCTCAGATCGTATTATTGCTTCGGAAAAAAAGCCAAACGAAGAGCATATATTCTATTACTTGCAAAAAGCTGGATTTTACTATAATATAGGTCTTCAAGACTCCACTTTAGCCATAGCAAATTATGCCGACCAACTTGCAGAGTCAATGAATAACACGACATATAGGTCGCAAATAAAAAGTGTTAAAGGCGTTGTATATGCCTATTTAGGCAATGACACATTAGCTATTAGAAGTTATAAATCAATCGTTAACGAATATGCTCCATATGAACAAGACAAAGCGATAATACTCACAAATCTGGGGAATGCATATGCACGGCTAGGAAACATAGATTCCTCTCTCTTCTATTTCAATCTCGCCCAAAACATTTATCAGAAAACAGAAGTTAATGAGGATCTAATTAACAAATTTAGGATGGATATTTCCTATTCACTTTCTGAGTTAGACCCAGCACTTTCTAAAATATATTGTGACTCCGTTGATCTCGAATTATTAGATCCGAAAAACAAATATTACTTCTACTATGTACAGGCCTCCTTTAAACCTTCAATAAAAGAAAAAATAAAGGCTACGAATACCACTCTTGAATTTCTAAACACACTTGAATTAGAACAGAAAAAATTTGAAGCAACCTGCCATTACGACCTTTACGATTATCATTCTCAATTGAACGATTTTAAGAATGCTCTCGTACACTACGAATGCTACAACACCCTAAACAATGAAATAAAATCAGAAGAAACAGTCTTCAAGCAACAAACTTTAGATTTGATTTACAATATCAAAGACAAAGACCAAAAAATTCTAAATCAAGGACTTCTAATCATCAAAAAGGATCAACTCATTGAATCGCAAAAACACAAACTTTGGTTATCAATTTCAACCGGATTATTGCTATTGATCACTTCATTCATATTTGTTCAAAACTACCGAAAAAAAGGAAAAATAAACAAACTTAAACTAAAGCAAAATGAGTTGCAACAACAACTGTTGATAAAAGAAATGGATCCAATTTCGTTTCAACTAGACGGAGCTGTAGAAACTATTGAAATAGCAAAACAAAAACTTACTAAATTAAGTCAAGAAAAAAACCGAAATGAAATCAACGAAATAAAGATCATTCTTAATAATTGGCTCGCAAGTTTCAATGAAAAAAATGCAACAAAAAATGCTCAAAAATTAATTGAAGATAATTTTCTTGACAAACTAAACCAATTTCCTGACCTAACTCAATCCGAAAAAAATGTAATCATTTTAATTAAGCATGGTTACAAAACAAAAGAGATTTCAGACCGTCTAAATCTTGCACAAAATACAGTTGAAATTTATCGAAGTCGAATTCGAAAAAAGCTAAAAACATCTCAAAAAGAAACTCTTATCGATAAAATAAACAACCTGTAAACAACTGATAATCTATCGAGTAAATGTAGAGTAAAGGTTAAATCCTCGTTCAATCCGTGTGCACAACATACTTTTGTTTTAAACAAAAAAGTAAATTATTATGCACAAAACAAACAAGACAATTAAACAAGTTATAGTTAGCCTATTATTCATTTTTGGAGTAGCTAACGCTAACGCACAATGCGGAATAACATTTTCAGTAGCACCTAATGATGTGCTAGGTATTAATTCAGTGATTCTATCTTTGGATGGTACAGAAGATCACATTGGCTTCTCTGTCGGAATTGATTGGGGAGATGAAACTGTATGGTCAATAGGGTTTGAAGAGGATTGGGTTCACACCTATTCAGGGCCTGGAACTTACGAAATTTGCGTAAATTTTGTAGGACCTGACTGTGTTCAACCTGACTTTTGCGAATCATATACAATTAGCGAAACACCCGAACATTCTGAACTTTGTCCACTAACAGCTAGCTATACTTTAAGTGGAACAGAATTGCAAGTTGAGGCAACAGGATCAGGAGCCGGAACTCCTTCGCTATCTTTTCATCCAGACATCCTCTCGTTTATTGATGATCCGCTTGATTTCTCAGATTTCCAGTTCATCAGTGATCACACTGGAGAATTCACATATGACTACGCTCCGTTACCAAGCCCTGACGCCACTTACATCTTTTGCACATCTTACTACGACTTAGACGAGCCAGAAGCTTGTGAAGGCAACGATTATTGTGCATCTGTAACATTTGGAGCTCCAACAGCCTCAATTGATGATAATTCAGATTTTAAATCTATGATTCAAGCATATCCAGTGCCAGCATCCACTTATATTAACGTTCATTTTAGCGAAGTAACCGAAGCTAAAGACGTTTCATGGAAAATTATTGGGCTAGATGGAAAAGAAGTCCTGAAAGGAACATTAGAAAGTCAGTTATCAACCATTCTTCTTCCAACAACTATGGCGAATGGGAATTACCAACTCATACTAAGCAAGGACACTAAAGAGAGAACGATCAATTTTATCAAACAATAATTCCATCCTATTAAAATTAAAAGTTCGGCCAAAATGGTCGAGCTTTTAGCTTTCTTTTAATCAACAGCAAGATACTGTGTTTTTCAATTTAATTTTTAAACAATCGATTTTTCACTTCCCAATAATCAATGTAATACAGCACCTTGAGAGAAAGACTATTTCTTGCTGGATCATTCAGTAAATTTCCTACATTTTCAATATAATTCAATTCGACCTGATCATTAAATGAAAAAATTGAATTTTTCCAAACCAAGCTAATTTCAGAACCTGGAGCAAACACCCAACGATAAGCCATGTCAATAGTGAAAGCATTAAAGCTATTATCATGCAAAGACTCATTATCATCACCGAGACCTGTATAGCTTGACGGTGTCATTAGTCCGTCATCATTTAACACAAAAAATGCGTTATAGTCTAATTTTGACCAGTAATGCCTTAACTTGAAAGTCACTCCCATCTTATTATTAAAAATGTATGAGAGGTCAATTGTGTTAGTTATGGTTGTACGATCTCTTTTAGCAAATATTGGATCATCACCAATTAGTGGAACATCAAAATCATTCGTAAGTGCAACACCTTCCTCATTAAACGCGTTGTTTTGCGCATAACGATAAACTAAAAACCATTTATCATTAAATCTTATTCGTGGACTAATATTTAAATCAAAGCCTACTCTAGCTTCTTCAAAGTATTGAAACCACCCGGCGTTAACATCTAATGCAAAAGGCTTACTATAATCAGAAGAAATAAAGCCCCCCAGAAACACCATGGCATCATCTTCATAAAAGCGGCCGTCAATTCTTGGCTCAAAATAATCATGATTTCTTAATGGTTGAATATATAGATCTAAACCAGCAGCTAAAAAATTTCTAAAACTCCCTCCAACATTGGCATCAATAGTAACAGAAGAGAACAAATTGGGCTGAACTAGACTTGTTCTACTAATAGAAGCTGACGACCAAAATCGGTAAAACCTCCAAAATGGCTCATAGATATTATAACTCCCAAATAACCTTATCGTTCGCACATTAGTAGTTGTATTAAAGCCTAAATCGTTGGGGTTATAACGTTTTCCAATTTCGATATAGGTTAATCCACCGGTTAAATTTCCTGCTGACTTCTCAAGTCCCGCAAGTATATTATGGCCAAAATCAATACTATCTTCTGATATTATTTGTGAAACATTTCCGATTGCCCAAAAATTATACCCTTGCCCTTTCGTATAAAAATCTACAACTCCTGAAGTAACATTTGCATCTTCAGCTGATCCCTCTCGCCAAACATTTGTATTGGTCAGCGCAATGGATGAATTATTTTTTAGATTTTGATCAACTACAAAAACATTATAGTTGGATAAGGGCCCCGTTTGAAATGAACGTTGTAAACCTGTCAACGTATCTTCAATCACTGCACTCATCCGACCTGTAACGGCATTAAAAACACCTAGGCCTGTTCCTTTTTTAGTCCTTCCAGAAAGCTTAGTTGCATTCAGTAATTGCGAAGATCCAGGGTTTTGTATCAGTACTTCATTCGATTCCAATTCAGAATCAAGAGAACCCGCTAAATAAGGTCTGCCACCAATTCTTCTTGAATAAAAAATTCCTCCTGGCTTATTGAATAATTCAGTTCCCTCAGTAAAAAACTGTCTTCTTTCATTAAATCGCACCTCAAAAGGAGAGGTATTTAAAACCTTATTGTCAAATTGAACTTGACCAAAATCTGGAATCAGTGTCATATCCAATGTGAATGCTTCATTGACTCCCCACTTTAAATCCATTCCTCCATTGGCAGTATAAGAAGTAGTTCCATCAAAATTTTCGACATACCCAGAAACGTATGGTGAAAAAGCTAAACGCAAAGGGGAATCTACCTCTTTAATCTCCTTAAGTTTGCCCAATTGCGAAATCAAATTTCTTCTTCTTGGGTCATTTGGATTCCAATATGATTCCTCTCGGTTTCTTCTTATATTCCTTGCAAAATTGACCCCCCAATCGTTTTGATTATCCTTTGAAAATCGCAATGCAGAGAAAGGAATTTTCATTTCTACAACCCATTTATCCTCATGGACTGTTACGGCGCTTTTCCAAACAGCATTCCAATTCGCATCAATATTCTCAACATTGTGTAATTCATCAACTTGCACTCCCGCAGAAGTAACTAAAAACGCGAAACCAATCGTTCCAGCGTCATATGGATCAAAAACAACACCGAACCAATCCGCATTGCCCAAATCATCCCTTTGCGAAAGCGTCATGGTCATGGAGTCTCGATCGTCAAACATAGTAGCACCAATATAAATTGCACTATTATCATAAACTATCTTAACCTCTGTTTTCTCAATTGATGAAGCTCCTGCAACGGGCGTGTTTTGGATAAAGTCGGTAGCAATATTTGAAGTTCCCCAAAAACTTTCATCAAGAACCCCATCTATACTTGACTCTGCATTTATTTTGTTAGCAGCAATTGATTTCACCTCTTGCGCAAAAGATAAAACAACAGTAAAAAACGATATGATTGAAATTGCAAACTTCACAGTATAAAGTTGATAAAGGTAAAAATGAATTTCAAGAATGAAGAGGTTAAATGGTCTATTTGGGTGATGAAAAACAAAAAAGCCTGAATAACAATTATTCAGGCTTTTATAATATTAGTTTTTATAAGCTTACTTCATTTTGCTCAAATCTGGAGCATCTCTACTAAATGCAGGAATTCCAGTTACGTCCATTCCTGTAATTAAAAGATGAATGTCATGCGTTCCTTCATATGTTACAACAGACTCTAAATTAGCCATATGTCTCATAACGGAAAACTCATTTGTGATTCCCATAGCGCCTAAAATCTGGCGAGCTTCACGAGCAATTTTCAATGCAATTTCAACATTATTCCGTTTAGCCATAGAAATTTGAGCAGAAGTTGCTTTTCCTTCGTTTCTTAATTGACCTAGGCGGAATGTTAGTAATTGGGCCTTTGTGATTTCTGTCACCATTTCAGCCAATTTCTTTTGCGTTAATTGAAATGATCCAATTGGAACACCAAATTGAGTACGCTCTTTTGAATATCTTAATGCTTGATCATAACAATCCATTGCAGAACCTAACGCTCCCCATGCAATCCCGAAACGAGCAGAATCTAAACATCCAAGCGGTGCACCTAAACCACTTTTATTCGGTAATAAGTTCGCTTTAGGAACTTTTACATTATCAAAAATAAGCTCACCTGTAATAGAAGCACGTAAAGAGTGTTTACCATGCATTTCTGGAGCAGAAAATCCTTCCATTCCTTTTTCAAGGATAAGACCATGGATTCTTCCTTCTTCATTTTTAGCCCAAACAACAGCTACATCAGCCAAGGGAGCATTTGAAATCCACATTTTTGCGCCATTTAGCAAATAATGATCGCCCATATCTTTGAAATTCGAAATCATTCCACCAGGGTTTGATCCGTGATCAGGTTCTGTTAAACCAAAACAACCAAGGAATTCACCTGACGCTAATTTTGGTAGATATTTTTTTCTTTGTTCTTCATTACCATATTTCCAAATTGGATACATCACTAAAGAACTCTGAACAGATGATGTAGAACGCAAGCCAGAATCACAACGCTCAAGCTCTTGCATGATTAGCCCGTATGAGATTTGATCTAATCCGGGTCCACCATACTCCTGAGGAATGTAAGGTCCAAAAGCACCTATTTCACCTAACTGTTTTACTAAATGTGCAGGAAATGCAGCTCTTTCATAATAATCCTCAATTATTGGTGATACATTTTGCTTAACCCACTCTCGAGTTGCTTCACGAATTAACTTATGTTCTTCCGTAAGCAAATCATCCATGTTAAAATAATCTGGATGTGTATATAAATCTGTTGCCATTTATCTAGTTTTTGATATATGCATGCAAAAGTAAATAATTTAACATGATTTCATGAAAGATGTTATATTATTATAGCTCTGAAATTTAATTCAAACCTAAATCGACTATTTTTGTGCTGTGGAACCGCAAGATTTTTTAAATGAAATAGGACAAATTGGTGAACCAATTCAAAATCCCAATCAATTCAATTTGATTTTTTGGTCATTGATTGCATTTAACCTAATAATTTTTGCACTTGTCCGCACATTGAACCCTGGTTACATTCGTTTATTATTTAGAACAGCTTTTAGTAATCGACAGCTCATCAACAATATTCGGGAAGACCTGAATCTTAGAGGAATTACAGCAGTATTACTGAACCTAACCTACTTCACAAGCATTGGCATAATCACCTGGAAAACAATGCACTCCAACATTAATAATATAATATTAATTTTAGTTGGCGCATTACTAATTGGCGCGTTTATTAAACTAATTATCATTCAGTTAATGATGTTTTTCACCAATGCTAAAATTGGTTTTCAAGAGCATTTGATAAATCATCTTTTGTTTTTTCAAATTGGCGGAATAATTTTAACACCCATTTTAATTTTTACACAATATATACCAGCAAGTTACCGTGAAATCGCCATTATTTCGACAATAATTTTGGTCATCTTAATCATTATTATAAGGGATTTACAAAGTTTGACCCGAGCAATACAGCATAAAATTTCCTTTTTCTATATTATTTTGTACCTTTGCACGCTCGAATTACTCCCATTAGTAGTTGGAATTCGAGTTTTTATCCTAAATAATGGGGTATTGAACTAAATTAAAGAGGTAGGATTTATGAGCGTTAAAACCATATTAGTTTCTCAACCAAAGCCAGAGACTGAAAAATCACCGTATTTTGATTTGGCTGACAAGTATAAATTGAAGATTGATTTTAGACCTTTTATTAATGTAGAAGGTGTAACAACACGTGAATTTAGAGAACAGAAAGTTGAACTTTCAAAAGTAACTGCAGTCATTTTAACAAGTAAGACCGCGGTTGATCATTTTTTTAGAATTGCAGAAGAAACAAGATTCAAAGTGCCTGACGCAATGAAGTATTTTTGCATGTCAGAAGCAGTTGCTTATTACCTTCAAAAATATGTGGTTTATAGAAAAAGAAAGATCTTTTACGGTAGAACCAACATTAATGATTTGATGGAGGTATTGAAAAAGCATAAGAATGAGAAGTACTTATTGCCTTGTTCAGATATTTTAAGAGCTACGATTCCAAACACACTGGAAGAAAACAACATTAACTTTTCAAAATTAATCTTGTACAGAACTGTAGCATCTGATCTTTCTGATCTTGAAGATGTAAAGTATGACGTATTAGTTTTCTTTAGCCCTTCAGGAATTGAGTCACTTCTAAAAAACTTCCCTGAATTCAAGCAAAATGGAACTAAGATTGCTGCTTTTGGACCAACAACTGCAAATGCAGTAAAACAAAACAACCTTAGACTTGACATTCATGCACCAATGCCGCAGGCACCTAGTATGACTATGGCAATTGAGCAATTTATTAAAGGAAAGAAAAAATAGATTAAAGTCTTAATAAAACTATTGACGCCTGAACATTATTTGTTCGGGCGTTTTTTTGTTCTTTTATTTTTGAACCTAATCTAAAGTCAGTTGTACAGGTCACAAACTAAGTTAAATGATCAAAATAAAGTCACTCCTTATTGCAGCAATAATTTCTTTCAATGGATTTTCTCAAAACGATTTCACGTTTGAATTTTTCAATAGTATAGACGATAAAGAGAATATTCTTTTCTCCCCTACAAGCATTAAAACAGCCTTTGCCATGGCTTCTGAAGGAACAGATGGCACAACCCAACAGGAATTTGAAAAAGTGTTTGGCTTCAAACAAAACAACGACCAATTTTTAGAGGAATTAAAAGCGCAAAATTCAAATATTTTATTTCGATTTATAAATCCTGATAACATTCGTGAGCGAT
>CAKZPK010000088.1 GCA_937139035.1 uncultured Crocinitomix sp.
AAATAGCGTCGCCCATACGACCACCCTTTTCGTTTTTCAGCCCTACGTGCATGAGTCCGCGCATGAATGTGCCAGCTGATAGGATTACAGTTTTAGCAGCTATTTCCATTTGCAGGCTAGTGCGTATTCCGTAGACCTTGTCATTCTCGACCAGAATTTCAGCCACATTCCCCTGATGGAGATCCAGATTAGGAGTGCTTTCGATGAGGTGCTTCATCCGGAATTGATACGCCTTTTTGTCACACTGAGCACGAGGCGCTCTGACAGATGGGCCTTTCTTCTGGTTCAGCATTCGCCACTGGATGGCCGTCGCATCTGTATTCAGGGCCATCGCTCCCCCCAGAGCATCGATCTCACGGACCATGTGACCTTTCGCTAAACCACCAATAGCAGGATTACATGACATTTGCGCAATAGTGGCCAAATGCATGGTCACCAACAAAACTTTTGACCCCATCTTTGCAGACGAGTAAGCGGCCTCGCACCCAGCATGGCCACCACCAACTACTATAATATCGTATTCTGGTAACATATCTCTTATTGTTTCACGTGGAACAATTTATTTATGTTTCACGTGAAACTATTTCTTTTTACTAAACATTCATTCTCCATTTTGGTCATCTCTGCTTGTTCCTCATCTGTTTTATCATTAAAACCTAACAAATGTAAAACACCATGAATCATCACCCTTGATAATTCATCATGTACAGACACACCTAACTCCTTTGCATTATCAATAATGCGATCATAACTAATGAACAAATCACCACTCAAACTAAAACCTACGTTATAATTGAAAGTAATTATATCAGTATAGTAATCATGATTCAAATGTTCCTTATTCATTTCTAGCAAATAATCATCCGTACAAAAGACGTATGACAATTCACCCAACTCAAACTTATTCTCAATAACAGTTTGATTTATCCATAAACCAAAAAATTCCGGATTGAAGTCCGGAATTTCTACATCTATAAAGTTATATAAGATTTCTTTATCCATTTTCGGAGACAAAGGTAATACTAACTTTTGAACCATTCAAATCAAAACTAACCTCATCAGATAAGTTCTTCATTAAAAAGATTCCTCGCCCATCAGGCTTCTCAATATTTTCAGGAGCAGTAGGATCAGGTAAATTACCAAAGTCAAAACCTTTCCCCTCATCAGCAACTGTAAACGTTACTTTTTCATCCTCCTTCTCTACCGCGACTTTTACCTTTTTATCCTCATCATTATGGTTACCATGCACAATTGCATTATTAACCGCCTCTGTTACGGCAATTAAAATATTACCATAATTATCTTCATTCAATTCAAGATCTTCACAAACCGTGTCAATTAAAAGTTCTACTTCGGTCATGAACTTTAAATCAGATCCTATTTCAATACTATGCATTCATTAGTTATTTACAGAATTAAAATACTCGTTTACCAAGCCTTTATAATAAACTTGCAGACCTACCGGTAGCGAGCGTAAAAACTCAATCTCGGCGTCCTTCTTTTTATTATACTCTGTAAATTCTTTAAGGTTACCATCCTCCTCATTTTTTCCTTCTTTTGCTTCACGTTCCTCGCTGTACCCCCGTTCACGCATAGCTTTTTCACTTTCTAACAATCGCGTGTAAATATCTTCTTGGCGCTTCACAAAATCACTCCCTATATTACCATTAATCAAATCTGTCTGTAGCTTATCTAAGTCTTCAATTAAATCATCTAAACCATTTCCTGCACCACTTCCATCTTTATTTAACTCTTGCTTCAATTGCTTTAAACCATCTCTTAAACGACCTTGTTCTGCAGCCATCTTTGCAACTTCTTTTGCCGACATTTGAGGTATTTGTCCATCACTTCCACCAGGCGTTTCTCCTTTACCTTCACCTTTCTCACCCTTGCCTTCTTCTCCACCTGGTTTTTTTCCGCCCTTCATTTTCTCTATTTGCTCACTTAGCGCTTGCTTCATTTGCTCCATAGACATTTTCTTTCCAGACTTACCTTTACCAGAACCCCCAGGGTTATCACAAGAACCTGAACCAGGTTTTTGATTCTTCATTTGCTGCTGCATTTGATCCAACACCTCTGACAACATTAACGCCAAATCATTATAACTTGTCATACTATATTGTTGATGTTGCATCAGTGGCCCAGTTTTTCTCTCTTCAGAAAACACCAACGACTTGTCTAAATTATAAGACAATTCATTCAGCTCTTCATTAATCATTGTTGATAGTTCACCTACTCGCTTACTTAATGCAATCAAAGAATCATTTACAATAACAGTAGATTTACTTATTTCTAATTGTTCTCGATTCAATTGCAAATAATAAGGATCGTCTGTACGAACCTCACCATAGGTATCCATCAAGCTTTCTTGCGTATAAGATAGGTTCACTAAATTCTCCAATAAGAACCTTAAAGATTCCATATCTTCTTGCGCTTGCTGTTCTGCCCCGGCCTGTTTCATTGCTGCCACATCATCCGCCATTTGTTTCATCATCTCCGCGGCTTTCCCTTGACTTTTTTCTGATTGTTTTTGCTTTCCGTTATCTAAGCTTTCTTTAGAATCCTCCATCTCACTATCAATTTCTTCTTCCATCTCCTCATCAAAATCCATGTCTCTAGGAGATTCTAGTTCTTCATTCTTCTCCTCTATTTCATCAATATCCTTTTGGATTTCATCAAACTTTTCGTTCAATTTCTCTTGTTCCTTCGCCAACTCTTCCTCCGACAATTCTTTGTTTTCACTTTGTTCTTTCAATGCTTCTTGCTCTTCAGACAATGCTTCTAATTGCTCTTCCAAGTTTTCCAGCTTCTGATCCAACTCCATGTTTTTGAATAATTCCAAAGTACGATCTAGCTCCTCTTCCATGTCCTCCGCATTTTGTTCCATGTCCTCCAAATTTTCTACCAATTCATCCTTATTCATTTCTTCCATTAACTTCTCTAACTCCTCAAACAGCTCCTTTAATTCATCATCCATTAACTCCTCCATTAACTTTTGAAGCTCCTCTTGTTTTTGTTGAAGCTCTTCCGAATTCTCCAAAAAATTCTCCTTTTCCGCTTTATTCTCTTCAAAATCCTTCTGTAAATCTTTGATCTTTTCCTCTAAGTTCTTTTGCATCTCCATTAAATTTTCAAGACTCTGTTTGTCCTTCCAATCTAAGTTTGGCTTATTCACCATTTCACTTTTTACTTCCTTAATTTCGTCCCTCAATTCCTTGGCATCTTTCGTTGCCTCATCCATATCATCTTTCAATTGATCATCCTTCTCACCTAGTTGATTTTCTAATTCATCAAACTCAGGAACTTCATAAAACTTACGACTTGACGACATTGATTTATACCCGTTCAATTCATCATTATCAGTAACTGTAAAAATGTAGTCTAGTTTATCACCCGGCTTTAAATCATACTGAGACACATCCATCATAAAAGAAAATAGTTGGTTAGATGCATTTGTTCTTAAACTAATTGGTTTTACAACATTATAAGAAGTGTCTTTACCTGTAACAGTAATTCGTAAACTCAACCCTCTAAAACCATAATCATCACTGATCCGTCCTTCAATAAACCGTTTCATACTGTTACTAGAATCGACCTCTTCCTGAATAGAAATTGTTGGATACTCATCTTTTACCACTCCTATTTTATAAAATAGAGAATCTGCATGCTCAATATCCTCAGAACTTAAAGCCAACAAATAATTAGTAGATTCAAAAAACTGCTTTTTAAATCTATATCTATTCGACACACTTGTGTTTAATGTAATAGTAGTATCACTAAAAACCACCTCCATTTCACTCATGTTGGTTGCTCCAATATTCCATTCAATCATACTACCTTCTGGTACATTAAGCTCTCCCGTATTCTCAAATTTTTCAGGTGCCCTTCCTGTATGTTTTGGATATACAACACTTAAATTTAAATCATCAATAACAGGTTTATGTAACATCTCAACTTCAAAATCTTCACTCTCAAAACCATTTGCTACGCAATAAAAACTAAGCTCTTTAGACAGGTTTACAAACTCATGCTCAAACGTAACACTAGAAGTTTGTTTCAAATTATAATTACCATTATTGGTATACACCTTCACCTCATTTGGAATTTCATCTCCTTTCAACTTGATTTTTAAAGTATAGTTTTCTCCTTCTATTGCTTCATCATTACTTTCCAACACAAAATCAAATGGTGCTGGCTCTACATACTCTGTAGAGAAATTAATAACTCTTTTAGATCCATCATAAAACCAATTTGGACTAACTACAGCAATTAAAACAAACAATAATACAATGGGAATTAAATACTTTAAGTACTGTCTATTTTCAGTAAGATCTATACCAGAAGAAAAAGGAACTAAAGAAAGGTTTCCAGACCTTTGCTCGATACTTGCGTTTACCAATTCCAAGTTCGCTTCTGCAGCAGCCTTGTCATTATTTAGTTGAAGTGTATTCTTTAATTTATCACCTACATCCGGAAAAATCTTTCCAATCATTTCAGAAGCATCCATCAATGATAAATGGTTCCCCAGCTTATTCAACTTTAACAAAGGAATTATTAAAAAACGGATCAATAGGAACACATTAATTCCTAAAAAACAAATTAATAATCCTAACCTTATCCCTGATCCGAAATGACCAATATACTCCAACCCAGTCACCGCCAAGTAACTCAACAGTAACAATCCTAAAAAGAGAATTCCCCCTTTTAACATTTGGTTTTTATAGTACTTCTTTATAAAAAGTTCTATTTGATTTATGACTTTTTGAAACTTATTCAACTTATTACAATTTTATCTAACTCCCTAAGTTACGCATTTCCGTTTGATAGTACAACAATCGTGCTAAATCGTTCATTTAAATAACGTTTGCTCAACTTTTAGTAACACATTCAATTCACCAAAAATTAACTCGGTAAAAAGCAGCAAAAATGTGCATGGAAAAATTCTCATAGTAATGGAGTTATGAGATATAACGTAATTCACAGCAAAAATGTATCTTTGCGCCTACTTAATTAGTGATTATTATGAGTAAAGTTAGAGTTCGATTCGCACCAAGCCCAACAGGTCCATTGCACATGGGGGGTGTTAGAACAGCATTATACAATTATTTATTCGCCAAAAAAAATGGTGGAGATTTTATTTTGCGTATTGAGGATACAGATGAAAAACGTTTTGTACCTGGTGCACAGGATTACATTATTGAATCTTTAAAATGGTGTGGAATAGAACCAAATGAAGGTGCAGGATATACTGGTGATAAAGGGCCATATGTTCAATCACAACGTAAAGAAATGTATCGACCATATGCTGATCAATTGGTAGCATCTGGTCATGCTTATCTTGCTTTTGACACCTCAGAAGATTTAGAGAATATGCGTGAGCAAGCCAAAACAATGGGCTTAGCAAATTGGCAATATAATGGTGTTACTCGTTCGTCTATGAAAAATTCAATTTCTTTGTCGAAAGAGGAGGTTGAAAACAGATTGGCAAATGGTGATCCATATACCATCCGTATGAAAATGCCACGTAATGTGGATATTAAATTGCATGATGAAATTAGAGGTTGGGTAACTGTTAACACCAATAATTTAGATGATAAAGTATTGTTTAAAGAAACAGGAATGCCAACTTATCATTTAGCAAATATTGTGGATGATCATTTAATGGAAATTACACATGTAATTAGAGGAGAGGAATGGTTACCATCTGCCCCACTCCACGTTTTATTATATGATTCATTTGGTTGGGAAAGACCAAAATTTGCACACTTACCATTAATTCTTAGACCTGACGGTAAGGGAAAACTAAGCAAGCGTGATGGAGACAAATTAGGTTTCCCTGTTTTCCCTATTGATTGGATGACAGCTGAAGGAGAAAAATATACCGGTTATAAAGAGGATGGATATTTCAAAGAAGCATTTGTAAACATGTTGGCTTTGTTAGGTTGGAACCCAGGAGACAATCAAGAGCTATTTTCATTAGACGAATTAGTGGATTTATTCTCATTAGAGCGTGTAGGAAAATCAGGAGCAAGGTTTGATCCAGACAAAACAAAATGGTTTAACCAACAATATTTACGCTCAACTTCTAACGAAGGCTTAGCTGAAATGATCCTAAATGAAAAACTAATTGAAGGTGATTATTCTGTTGAATACTTAGCTAGTGTGTGCGGCCTAATGAAAGAGCGTGCTACATTTATTAAAGATATTGTTTCTGACGGTGATTATTTCTTTGCTTCAGACATTGCTAATTACGACGAAAAAACGGTTCGTAAAAAGTGGAAAGAAGATACACCTGAAATCATGCAGGAACTAATTGCAGAATTAAGTTCTATTGAAGAATTTACAACCGCAAACATTGAAACAGTATTTTCTGCTTATTTAGCCAAAAAGGAATATGGTTTTGGAAAAGTAGGACCTGGATTCAGACTTTTAGTTACTGGAAAAGGTATGGGACCATCAATGTTTGATATTTGCGCCACTTTAGGCAAGTCAACTGTAATTTCACGTATGGAAGAAGGTTTAGCAAAAGTAAACGCCTTAAAAAACGCCGCACAAGCATGAAAAACCTCATTGAAGTAACCGGAATTGAGTTATATGCATACCACGGATGCATGGGAGAAGAAGCTGTGTTAGGTGGTAAATATATCGTTGATGTAATTTTATCAACTGATTTTACGCAATCTGCACAAACAGATAAATTGATTGACACAATTGATTATGTAGCCGTGCGAAATATTGTAGTAGAAGAAATGGCTATTCGTTCTAAATTAATTGAACATGTAGCTCACCGAATTTTAAACCGCTTTAAAACCGAATTTGAAACTTTAATTACTGCAAACATCAAAGTTCGCAAACTAAGCCCGCCTATTCAAGGGGTTGTGAAAGAGGTTGCTGTGGTCATTGAAGGGTAATCAAATTTTTTCTTTTCATTTTTAATGATTAGGATTTAGATTTTATTTTTATCTTTGACGTCCTTATAAAAAGGGTCCTGTGGCCGAGCGGCTAGGCAGTGGTCTGCAAAACCATCTACAGCGGTTCGAATCCGCTCGGGACCTCAAAGAAAACCTGTTCTACTTGTAGAGCAGGTTTTTTTGTTTGGTATTGTTTTAACCATATTACGCTTCATTTAAAATAATCCGCTCAGCATCCCCAACAAAGCACATAACCTTACTATAAAACAACCAGTTATGAAACAATAACTACCACTTATGAAAAACTATTATTCCTTTGATTAATAATTACTTATCCTGATTATAGGCGGAATCAAACGAGTTGCTTTTGTCTTTTATTTAATCATTATTAACCTAAAAAAATTCTTATGAAAAAATTATTCTTTCTAATTGCCTTACTTGGTTGTTTATCATTAACAGCTCAAACAGATGTCGAAGTAATTAACAATAGTTCGGTAGATGTCGAAGTTCGTATTCACAGATATGACGGTTTATGTACTTATGTCACTTTTGACGTGCAGACTATTCCAGCCAATGGTGGCTCTTTCACATTTAATGCTGCCCCAGGAGAAGAGTATACCTACCTTGACTTTGCAAGCAGTCCAGGTCTCTGTAGTCCAGGGTTTTCAGGCACTCTAGGAACACCAAGTACACCAGGATGTCCTGGAAACTGTTCTTATCCTGGTTCTGCTGATTATTTAGGGTCTACAAATGGCTGTGGCACTCAAACATTTGTTTCAGCAAGATGGACAAACTGCGGGCCTGTAGGTGGACTCGTTATTATTTCAGATTTTTAAAACATACCTAAACCTGCTGATCCAATTTATTCAGCAGGTTTTTTATTATTCGGTTTTTCTTTTCTGTAATCTTATGGCTTTATGCACGTCATTAAGTCGAATCTGGTAATAATACCTTTATGAAAAGTGCATTAATCACCCTGTCTTGTGTTTGTTTTATAGTCTTTGTATTAACCAACTGCATGAATTTTAGGAAAAGCACTAAAAGGATTCAAAAGGAGTTTTCAAAAACCAACCTTGATATTAAGGTGGCTTATCATACTTTTAACGGACAGCGTATGCGCTATCTATATTATGATAAAAAAGAAACGCTACCAACATTAATTTTTGTTCACGGCGCCCCCGGTTCTTCCTCTTCTTTCTCTCCATATCTCAAAGACTCTTCTTTGAATAATGATTTTAATATTATCGTTATTGATAGACCTGGTTATGGTTATTCAGATTATGGAACCTATTTTCCAATTGCAACACAAGCGAACTGGCTAGCGGATTTTGTAGACAAACAACTCTATAATCGTTCGGTTTTTCTTATCGGTCATAGTTTTGGAGGTCCAGTAGTTTCACACGCGGCGCATCAATTAGGGCACAAAATAAAAGGTACCATTATGATTGCTCCAGCCCTTGATCCTGAAAATGAAAAGTACTTTTTTGGTGGGAAACTTGTCTATCACAAACCAACGCGGTGGCTATTTTCAAAGGCCTGGCAAGTTAGTGCTGATGAGAAATACCAACACGCCAAAGAGTTAAAGGAATTAGAACATTTATTAGGTCAAATTAACACACCTGTTTTACACATACACGGAACCAATGATAAAATAGCACCCTATGCAAACCTAAACTACTCTCAAACGCATTTTAACCCTGATTTTCTATCCATATATTCCTGGGATAAACAAGGTCATCTTATTCCATTCAAAGAAAAAGAAAAAACCATTGAAATTATTAGAAAGTTTACAGCAAAGTGCTTGTTACCAAAAGCGAACTAAAACCCCACACACTTGTTTTGTTGATATTCGTCTATTCTTCCTCCTTAGCTGATAGTGCTTTTAACTTACGTTTTTTAGAAGATCGGCGTAATAGCAGTCCAACGACCAAGATAAAAAAAAAGCTTCCACCGCCAATATAGTAGAGTTTCGTCCAGTATTTTTTATCGGCCTCGTGTTTGAGAAAAGCTTTGTAGGCTTTGCTTATGTCTCCAGGATTAGGTTCTTCCAAATTCCAATTCGCAATCACATCACTCGCAGAATCTGGATGGACTAAATTAAAAGTTGCAGCTGTATCCCATTCATCAAACTCATAGGACAATGAATCAACAATTAACCCTTCTATATCATATAACTTAATAGACTCATTTTTCTTCGACAAACCAAATTCAAAGCTTCCAATTACAGCTACAGTATCAACATTATAATAAGCTGCATAATTGTCTTTATTTCGTGAAACAATCATATATTCTCCTGGGTCTAATTCCGAGTTTTTAGGGAAACTAAAACCTTTTTTATAGCTAGACTTAGTAAATGTCCAATGTGTTAAATCAATTCTTTGATTTGATCGATTATACAACTCAAACCAATCGTTAGAGCTATCGCCTTCTACTTGATATACAGATATTTCATTGATAATAACAGAATCTTTAAAAGAGCTTCTCTCTTTTGGCTCAAACAGCGGTTCCAATATTAAATCAGAATCAGCTCTTACCGTAATGCTCAATGATTTTTCATCTCTTCCACTCCACCCTACAAAATTATAATCATGTTTTGGTTCTACCGTTATTGTAACAGGTACATCTTGAAAATACACCCCTTCAAAATCCTCTTTTATTTTTAAACTATTAAACTCAACCTTTGCAACTTCATCTCCAGGGTATTTAATGTTTACATCAATCATTCCTTTTAACTCAAATTTTTGCATGATATATTTACGTAGGTATGCAGGACGCTCACGTACAAAGTCTCGCACTACATCAACATGAAAATTCCAATTCTCTACAGAGGTTTTCCATTTATCTACATGATAAGGCATTTCAGTAGCCAAATTGCCATGCATTTCATCTATTAAAGCCAACGCTCGTTCTGAGCTGTAAACTGTGTTTAAATGATCTGCAAACGTGTTAATATATTGATATTGGAGTTGCTCATTCTCTAACAACTTACGAATGATAAAAGTTGACCAAGAAGGATCTGGCCAAGCCTCTGCATTGGCTGATGTAAATTTTTTGACGGTATTTCGTTTATAACCTGTATAAGCATTGTTACCTAATCCTAAATCTAAATCATACAATACCCAACGCCACTTAGCAGAATCATTTCTTTCTCTCCAATAACGTATGTTTCCACCAGCATCTCTATTGTCTGAATAAGTTTCCGCAATATTATAACGCAAATAATCCTCTACATCCATAAAGGTCCTTAACTCAGCAACAGTTTCGTCATTAGACATATCGCGTGAACGTAAGAACTGTAAAAGCTTTTTATAGTTGCGTGAAGTACCATGCCGCACAACCCCATTATGGCGAAGGATATCAACATTATCTTTATCTACCCCAAAGTTGGATTTTAAATAATGCTCACTTATTTTTTCTCGTAAGTTTTGAATTCCCCAATACTCTCCATTTAAAAAAACTATCGCCGGACGATAAGCCTGAATCGCAACTCCTGTTGGTGCAGCAAGTTGCGTCATAAAAGCATCTCTAAAATGTGTTCTTCTAAAATCGCCGCCAGAATTTCTAATAATAAACGACTTATATTTTTTTACATCGCGTTCAGGAAATATGGGATACTTAATTCGTTTTTCACCGTATTTTTCTCGTGCAAAAATGGCCAATGATTTTTGCGGTAACATTCTACTAAAACCACCAAAAAGATTAATTCCTACGCCTTGATTAAAACAAAGCTCACCATCTGTTTCATACATTTCAATATTCGCATATTTCTCCCAATCTCTCCAAAAATTTGCGCCTTGGTAAGGTTCAATGGTGTCTGCACAACAACCTTTAACATAAATTCCTGTGCTATAATCCCATAAATTTTCTGGATTTGTTGCTATTGAAACAATTGGTAAGGTATATTCTCTATCGCAAAAATAAGATTGAGTAATAGTTTCGGATCTTTTACCATTTTTATAAGCCACCGCCCGAATAACATTTACCGTTTTAACCTCTATTGGTTTTGTATAACGCATGGCACCAGAACTTGGTCTTGATCCATCTAAGGTGTAATAAATAGTAGCACCTTCACCTGCGGAAAGAGTTACCATTGTTGGTTCGTCATACTTACCACCAATAGGTTCAAAATCCACCACAATTTCCTCTTCCTGTCCAAAGGAAAGAACAACTGTTAAGAATAATATGGTGGTAAATAGAAACTTCAACTTATGCTTTTATTCCCTAAAAATAGGTAAACACTGGCAATCATACTACGTGGGAGCTTTACTTTTTATTGAATGCTGCCTTTTTCAATGAATTTGCAATTAACCATCAATTATTTAAAGGTTCTTATTTTAAAAGCAAAAACGCACCTCAAGTTGAAGTGCGTTTTTAAGATGTTTTTATTGGGTATTTTTCCTATTTCAATGTAATTTGATCTGCTTTTTTAAATTCAGTTCCATCAATACCTTTCGCAAAGAACTCATAAATATAAACTCCTGCAGGTAATTCTTCACCTCCTAAATCAGTACCATACCATCTAAAGTTTACATCAGTATCTTCAAACAAAACATTTCCTTTTAAATCTGTTATCTTAATATAAAATGTTTCAATATCTGTTGTACTTATAGCAAAGAAATCATTCTTTCTATCACCATTTGGTGTGATGATGTTTGGCAACGTATTAATACTAGAGCTTGATTTAATAACAACCTCCATTGTTTGTCCAATCAATTCACCATCTCCATGAACCAACATATCAACTTTATATTTGCCTGGTTTTTCAAAAGTGAAGTTAACATCTTCACCTTCTAAAACTGTACCATCTTCAAAAGTCCATTCTACACGCTCTGCATTTTTTGAATTTGCATGAAAAGCATATGTTGTTGGTGCAAATTCATTTCCAGCTTCAAAATATGGGTCACTTGAAATGTGCTTTTTGTCAATCGGTTCTCTAACAACTGGTTGACCAACTGTAGCACCATCATTTTGATTGGTGTTTTCATTATTTGATACAACGTTCTCATTTGTATCACCACCATTATTTACATCATCCGCTTGAGGGTTATTACCCCCCTCGCTTGTTGGAATAAACGCACCGTTATTTTCCGGTCCATTATTACCTTCAAATTCGTTTATTGGTTCATCTACAATTTGATTTCCGCCGTTTTCAACAACAACATTAGATCCATCTATTGTGTTTTCTGGCAAGTTCTCACTATTAACAGACTCATCAACAATAGTATTGTTTGTGTTATTATCAACCTGATCATTCACAACCAAATTGTTCTCTGGAGCAATATCCTGTTCCGTTGGATCAGAAAACAAGTACACGCTTGTAACTGTTGCAGCAACAATTCCTCCAGCAATAACACCTTTCATTAATAAGCTCATTCCTCCAGCAGCAGTTGTTCCTGCAGCACCTGTCATTCCTTGCTGAATGTTTGCCCAAGCATCTGGACTCACTTCACCTTCAAATGAACTGAACTTATCCTGAAATAGTTCTTCTATATTTAAATTATCTTTCACCTTCTACTACTATATTATTATCAACTAATAATTTTCTTAACATTTTTTTAGCTCTGGAATACTGCGACTTTGACGTACTTTCAGTTACTCCAAGCTGTTCCGCAATTTCCTTATGCGAATACCCTTCAATTGCGAAAAGGTTAAATACGACTCGATAACCTTTAGGTATCGTTTGAATAATTTTTAATAAATCATTCGCATTAATGGTTTCAACAATAAAATCACGCTGCTCCAGTTTGAAAGAAACGGCATCAATCTCAACATCTGATTGATACTTTTTGTTTTTTCTATATTGGTCAAGCGCAGTATTCACCATTATTCTTCTCACCCACCCCTCTAATGAACCTTTATTAACAAATTTCGGCAGCTTGCTAAACACTTTAATAAACCCATCTTGCAAAACATCTTGTGCTTCGTCAGGATTATTTGTGTAACGCAGGCATACACCCATCATCTTTTTCGCAAATAAGTCATAGAACTTTTTATGGGCAGTCGCATTTCCGGAAATACATTCTTTAACTAATTGTTCTTCCGTCATAAATACTCTTTCCAATACATAGACCTATTACTTCATTTAAAAGTTGCACCATGCCCATGATAATTTATAATTTTCCTATATTTAGCCTTCGACTTGTGCGACGCAATTATAGCTTTAAAATAAGTCTAAACGTAATACATTAAATGAAAATTATTTTTCTACTCTCTTTTTTAATCTTTTCCCTAGGAGGTTTTTCAAGAAATAAAAAAGTTCAAGACGGTTATTGGCATTCTGAATTTAAACTAAACGAAACCACAACTTTACCGGTAACGTTTATGTTGGAAAAGAATAAAAAAGAAAAGCATTTGTACATTATAAATGCAGATGAATCGATTGAATTAACAGACATTGTTCAGAAAAAAGATTCTTTATTTATTACTTTTCCTGCTTTCGATTCACAACTTAAAGCTAAAATCCATAAAAAGAATTACATAACTGGGCGTTGGTTTAATTTTGCTAAAGGAAATAATTACTCTATTCCTTTCACATCTGTTAATGATTATATTCCACGATTCCCTAAAATGGGTGCAACCGTTGATATTTTTGGAAAATGGGAGGTAACTTTTGATTACGACAATGACCCAGAAAAAGCAATTGGTGTATTTGACCCAATTACCAACCATTGTTCATATAGCCAAACAGATGTGGTTAAAGGAACATTTTTAACAGAAACAGGAGACTATAGATATTTAGAAGGTGTTGTTTCAAATGATAGTCTTTATCTATCAACCTTTGATGGTTCTCATGCTTTTCTATTTCGATCTAAATTAAAAAATGATACCCTATGGGGAGAGTTTTTATCTGGTACTCATTACAAATCTAATTGGTATGCTGTTCGTAATAAAAACTTTGAACTAACAGATCCTGACTCACTCACCTATTTAGTAACAGATGATGAAATTCACCTTTCGCTTCAGGATTTAGATAACAACACTTATGTTTATCCTAATGAAGCAACAAAAGGTAAAGCAACATTAATTCAAATAATGGGTACCTGGTGTCCTAATTGTTTAGATGAAAGTAAATATTTGTCTGAACAAAAAACGAAATATGGTGACCAACTTGAAATTATTGCAGTAACATTTGAAACACAAAAATCTACTGCTGGAAAAATAGCAAAAGTTAAAAAGTATAAAGAAAACCTTAATTTAGATTATACCTTTTTAATAGGTGGTGATGCATGCAAATCTTGCGCAAGTGAAATGTTTCCTATGTTAAATAAAGTCATCTCCTTCCCTACCCTTATCTTTATAGACAAAGATGCTCACATCAGAAGAATCCATACAGGGTTTAATGGTCCAGGAACAGGAATGTACTATGATGAGTTTGTTGAAAAAACAAATGCGTTAATAGAGCTACTAGTTTCTGAACAAAACTAATAGCCTCATTTATATAATATAAAACAGATTTAAGTTAGCAGCTAATTTTATCTACTCTTCGTCCGTGTCTGCCACCTTCAAAATCAGTACTTAAAAAAGTATCAATCATTTCTAATGCTAGCTCTGTACTTACAAAACGTGCCGGAACAGCAATTATATTAGCATCATTATGTTGTCTTGCTAATGCAGCAATTTCTGCAGTCCAACATAAAGCAGATCTAATCTCTTGGTGTTTATTAACAGTCATGTTAATACCATTTCCACTACCGCAAATAACAATACCTAATCCTTTAGCTTCAGTTACATGATTTGCAACTTTATGTCCAAAATCAGGATAATCTACACTATCCGGACCATGTGTGCCATAATCTTCAACTTCAAAACCTTTGTTAATTAAGTGCGTTTTTACAATTTCTTTTAACTCAACTCCTGCGTGATCACATCCAATAGGTATCAACATAATTTATCTTTTTTTCAAAGCTATAGTTTTATTCTATAACCCAAAAAAATCATTGTTTATAATTATTAACATCTTATTCCTTATTTTTCATACCTCAATAAAATCAATAGTTACGAACAATTGGTTTATTAACATAGTTTTTCAACCATTGTTAATAACCGACTAATAAAACGAGGATTAATTCTGAAAACTTTATTTGTTTTCTAAATTTATTATTTCAGGTAATGGAATTTTTTAATTAGCGTAAAAACTTAGCCTTTTTTTAACCACTATTTTATTGACAAAAAAATAAAGAAGAAACAGAATTTTTATTAACAATTAACAATTTCACGTAATTGTTAATAACCTGTAATTTTCTTTTATTTACAGGGGTATTTAATGTTTTACACTGTTAGCATTTTATTAAAAAAAAGCATTAAATTAGAAATCCTAATAAAAAAGCGTCACTTATCAACATATGAACAGCCCTAATAATAATAAGTATTCTTTCTTTTTAAAAAGATTTATTATGAATTATATTATAATAGGGGGATTGATATTTTTGGGTTCGAGTTCGATTTTTGGGCAGGAAATAGATCCAGATGGGCGCAATGTTTTTTATTATGAAAATGGGCGAATTTCAAGCGAAGGATTTTTTAAAGAAGGATTGCCAGTTGGAATTTGGAAAAGCTATTATTCTGATGGCACATTAAAATCAGCAGGAAATAAAGATAAAGGTCTTTCAGATAGTCTTTGGGTATTCTTTGATTCAGAAGGAAGAAAAAGTCATGTGTTTGATTATGTCAATGATAAAAAGAATGGTTGCGCTGTTTATTTTGACACCAGCGCGAATGTTTTAAAAGAAATGTTTTACATCAATGATGTGGCGCAGGGAGAAATATTAGAGTATTATCCTGGTGGGGCATTAAAAAAGCAAACAAACATTGTAGATGGTAAAGAGATTGGTTTAGCATTGGAATTTAATGAGGACGGGGATGTAATTACTGAAGAAATTTATGATAATGGATTTTTAAAGGACCGCAAAGAATTTAATCGGTTAGATGAAAACGGGAAGAAAACAGGCGTTTGGCGCGAATTTTTTCCGAATGGAACTATTAAAAGCGAAGTAGCTTATAAAGACGGCGACAAAAGCGGCTTATCAAAAATTTATAATAAAAAAGGAAAGCTTATTGATTTACAAAAAATGGAAGGTGACACCGTTGCTGGACATTCTGACGAATTGGTAATAATTGAACTTTACAAAGAGTTTTATGAAAATGGTAAAATTAAATTAGTGGGCGGACTGGACAATGGAGTAAGAAATGGTGTTTACAGAGAATATGATCAGGCAGGCGAAATTATTAATGGTTATATCTATGAGAAAGATACAGTTATTGCTCAGGGAATAATTACTGGTAACGGAATTTTCGAAGGAGAATGGACGCATTATTATAAATCTGGAAAAGAAAAAGCCAAAGGAGCCTATGTTAATAGTAGAAAAGAGGGCAAATGGATTTATTATTACGCTAACGGTAAAAAAGAGCAAGAGGGAAATTTTAAAGAAAATAAATTAAAAGGCTCGTGGACATGGTATTATCAAAATGGCCAAGTAAAAAGAAAAGAATTTTATAATAGAAAAGAACTGCTAGAGGGAACAGTGTTTGAATATGATTCGTTAGGTAATGAGCTAACTCGTGGTGATTATTATAATGGGTTGAGAGAAGGAGAATGGTTTTATCATGTGGGCGATCATAAAGAGGTGGGCGAATATACTTTAGGTATGCAAACTGGAAAATGGAATCACTATTATCAAAACGGAAAATTAGCCTTTACTGGAACTTATGATGAGGGAGAACCAAAAGGTAAACATATTTATTACCATAAAAATGGGCTGAAAAAACAGATAGGGAAGTACCTAGGAGGAGAGAAACATGGTAAGTGGAAGGTATATGACACTAAAGGAGTTTTAATACAGGAAATAGAGTATAAACGCGGAGAAATATTTAAGATTGATGGTTTTAAAGTTGTACCAGTCAATGAAGAAATTTAATGGTACATAATGATTTAAAAAATAGTGGGGCCAATAATGCCTTTTCATTTTCAACCTTAAAGTTGTATAATGATTCCTTTTTAGTAGGGGTTCCGGTTGTTACAGCTGTTGCAATTGCACAACTATTTTTGGACAATAATATTGAAAACCTAGTGCTATTAGGAATTTTATTATCAGCACTATTCTTTTTTAGGTTAACAAGGAATAATAAAACCATTATTGAACATCAAATATGTTTTCATCAGGTTTTTGTTTTAGCAGCGGTAATTGTAGCAATAGTTTGGTTTATAAACAATGGTGGAACTCGAGAATTGGCATATATGTTGTTTATTGGTAGTGGTTCTTGTTATTTATATATTGAGCAAAAAACCACCCTATCATACTTCATTGCTTATCATATATTTTTATACATTTTAAGCTTATATTATCCAGCAATTAAAGTGAATTATGTTGTTTATTCAATCATATTCTCTTCAGCTGCAATTTTTGTTAGTCGTTGGTTAAATCAATTACTAATTAACAGTCATGAATTACAAGTTTCAGAACAAAAATTTAAGGTACTTTTTGAACAAGGTCTATCAGCAACTTTTTTATTAAAAAATAAAGATGATAAATTCGAAATTTTTGACACAAATGAAATGTGTGAAACTGTTTTTGGAATTAAGAAAGAGAACTTAATAGAACAGCGGTTTGAGAATCTTTGCGGAGAAGATGAAGAACAGAAGGAGCAACTTTGCAAAAAGATTAAAGATTTAAAAAACCACGAAAAATTCGTTTTTACTGGGGCTTTTAAAAGAAAAAATAACGAAGAATTTATTGCAGAAACCACATTTGTATCTGTCATATTAAATGACGAAAACTTCATACAAGTTTTTGTAAATGACATTACAGAGAAACGTTTGAATCAAACTAAAATATCTGAGTCTGTTCAAAGCTTTAGAAATATTGTAGACAATTCTCCGATAAGCATATTTATTTTTACTAATAATGAATTGGTCTATAAAAACTCAAAAGCCGAGTTAATATTCAACCAACATCTTGATAATTCTAAATCAAACCTATTTGATATTTTTCCAAAAGACCAGCAATTTTTATTAAATGAATTGTTAGGAGAAGAACCCAATAAATCAGGAGCTTACACAGAAATAGCATTGGGAGATGACCAGGAAGAAAAGAAATTTAGCATAAGCCTAGTAAATGTAATTTATGATGGAACTGGATCTAAGCTGTTAATGCTAATGGATATTAGTTTGCAAAATGAATATAACATTCAAAAAATTAGAGCTGAAATAGCTGAGGAAACAAATAAAAAGCTTTCTGAAGAAATTAGAAAACACAAAGAAACTCAGCACGATTTAGTTGAAAATACTTCAAAACTAAATGCTCTTTTCGAAAGTTCAAGCAATCTTTTCATATTGACGATTGATCGTGATTTAAACATCTCATCTTTCAACAGTAGTTTTAGTGAAATGATGCGTATTTATTTAGGAGTTGAAGTGACTGTAGGGGATGATTTTTTGAATACTTTCCCGATTGAAGAAACAGCTTATGGTAAACTCATTAAAAGATTTAAACGAGCATTGCGCGGAGAATCTGTCGAAATCATAAGTCATTTTCCAACTAAACAAGGTGAAATTTGGGTTGAATCATTTATTAGCCCAGTATTGGTTGAAGGAGAAGATATTAAAGAAATTGCTTTTATTGCGCACAACATAACCGAAAAGGTTGAAAATGAGCGTAAGGTTTTAGATAGTGAGGCCAATAATAAAGCAACAGTATCTGCCATTCCTGATATGCTTTTTAAAGTAAATAAAGAAGGTTTTTTTACTGACTTTAGATTAAATGAAGAAGGCGGAGCCGTACTTAAAGAATTTGCCTACACAACAAACTTGTTAAACAAACACATTTTGGAGGTGTTTAAAAATGAAAAACAAGGCAAAATTTTCTTAAAAAACATTCAAAAAGCCTTGCGAACAGGACAAGTGCACACACAAAACTTTATTATTCCATTTATTATTGGAAAAACGACCAAAAGAATGGTTTATGAAAACCGGTATTCACGGGTAAATGCTGATGAAGTTATTGTGATTACGCGTGATGTAACAGATAAAGTTGAATTTGAAACACAGCTGATTGAATCGGTAAAAGAAAAAGAAATTTTATTAAAAGAAGTTCACCACAGAGTAAAAAATAATTTGCAGGTTATTAGTAGTATTTTAAACCTTCAATCCTCTTATGTTGAGGATGAAAAGACATTAGAAATTATTAACGAAAGCCAAAACAGAATACGATCCATGTCGTATATTCATGAAAGTTTGTATCAAACAAAAGATTTTTCTTCAATTGACTTTCATGATTATATCACCAATTTGGTTCAAAACCTGGTTCATTCTTATCAGTTATTTACTGGAAAAACCAAGCTAAATTTAGATATTGATAAGGTTCAACTTATATTAGATCAAGCCATCCCGTGTGGTTTAATTTTGAATGAATTAGTTTCAAATTCGTTGAAATATGCTTATCCGGAAGGAACAGGTGGTGAAATACAAATTGAAATAAAAGAAGAGTCAGGAAAAATAAAAATTAGAGTCGAAGATTTTGGTTTAGGATTGCCAGAAGGCTTTAAAATAGAGGAAAGTGACTCACTAGGA
>CAKZPK010000089.1 GCA_937139035.1 uncultured Crocinitomix sp.
GATAGATTAATTGAAAATAAATTTTCTGTAATGCTAGGTCGCCCGCATTTACTACCTGCTTTTGACGAAGATTATACTTATGCCAACTATCAATCTGCCGCAAAATTGCAAAAAGCAGGTGTGTCTTATTGTATACAATCTGCCGGAGACATGGAAGTAATGAATGCTAGAAACCTTCCTTTTTTAGCCGGAACTGCTTGGGCTTATGGTTTGACAGAAGAAGAAGCTGTTGCTTCTGTTTCATTAAACGTTGCAAAGATATTGGGCGTAGATGACCGCATTGGATCGCTGGAAAGCGGAAAAGATGCTACACTATTCATTTCGGACGGTAATGCGTTAGATATGCGTACTAATAACGTTACTATTGCAATGGTTAAAGGGAATTTTATTGTTTTGGACAACCACCAAATGCAATTGTCGCAAAAATATCATGAGCGCTACGGAATTGAGTAAGTATACAAAGCTTATTAGTTCTTAACAACTTTCACCGTATTGGAAACCAGTGCAGCACCATTTAGTGTGAACAAATAGGTACCAGCATCAAGACTGGATAGGTTAATACTGACTGGAGAAGATTTTCCACTCAAACTTTCTTTTTTCACCAGAACTCCTGTTGAATTTGTCACCCATAATTCTAATTTCGGCGCTTCAGAAATAAATGTGATTTTAACTTCATCTGAAAATGGGTTAGGAAATACATTTTCTAAAACAATTTGTGTCCGTTTTCTTCTTCTTCGATACACAACAAACCCAGCTATTCCTAATATCGCAACTCCTGCAATAGTCCCATACAAAAGATTTTTTTCAAATTTTTGATCTGCAATGATCTGCTCCTTTTCGGCTTTTATTTTTGCATGGCGCTCTTCTATTCTTACTATAACTTCTTCCGGTAACTCAAAGCGCTCAGTATTGTTAGAAAAAGTGAGCGAATCATTTGTAAAATAAAAACGCACATTTCTTTCCGGTCGCTCTGAAAAATCTAAACTCGATTGATAATCTAATTCGTAGATTGAACGAATTTGCTTTTTTATGTTAAAGTAAATTTCACCCAACTGTGACGGATTGTATGTATGATAATACAATCCATTTGTATAATAGCAAATGTCTTCTAAGTTACCTTCTCGCACGTCTCCTAACCCAATAATATAAATTGGAACGTCATTCTCTTTTGCGTGTTCACAAACCTCCTTTTTTGTGTGTATTGAAGCATTGTCTTGCCCATCTGTCAAAGCAATAACTACTGGTTGTGAATCATGCGCAATTAATGAATCTATTGCCGCATAAAGTGCATCATAAAAAGCTGTATTTCCGCTAGGTTTTGTCGCTTCAACTGTACTTTTGAAACTACTCAAATCATTTGTTAATGATGGTATTTTATCAACAGTTTTTGAAAAACCAATAAAAAACATGGAGTCCGTCTGTACATTGTCATGAGAGAAAAATTGCAATACTGCCTCTTTCGCATAATCAATTGACATGACATAGCCATCTGGTAATTTATCATCAAAATAAAGACTCTGATAAGATTCAACCCCCTCTTCCATTTGATCTGGATTATCAACCATTGAAGCTGAATGATCAAAAACCAACCCTACATTTATGGGCTGATTTTCTGAAATATTTCGCACTGCAATTGCAGGACATTTTATACCATTCTCTTTCACATAAAGATCTGAAGTGTCAAGTAGCCAAAGTGGCTGATCCCATTCGTCTCGTGCTTGAAACATCACAGTAACTTGAGGAAAAGAATCTGGAAAAACTTCAATTATGGATATATCGAAATAGGTGGAAGGAATTATTTCAGTCTCAACATGATCTTGTCCAATTCCATTCAATGAAAAAAATACAACGAGTAAGCTTAGGGTTTTATGCATTAAACTAAAGATAGGCATCTTAACATTGGTAGCAATAAAAATATACACATCTTTCTATCAATTTTATAGCAGTTAGAATCACCTTTTCAAGTGCATTTAAAGAAAATAGTAGTTGCACAAAAACATCATTTTATTCTGAATTAAGAATTATGTTGGAATTGTTTTAATTATCTACGTTTCCAATTTCCTACATAGCTAATTTACAGACTTGATTACTTATTCTTCCATTTTTTTATAATGGTCTTTATAATCTCCCGTGTAAATGATAATTTCCTCTTGGTTGAAAACCACTTCGTGCGGAGTTAATTGAAATTCATCTGCTCCGCGGTGTTCGTTTATTCGGGCAGTATACCGATTTGATTTTTCATCAATTATTGAATCTACTACCCCAAATATTTGTCCCTTTTCCCATGATTTGGCATAACCATAATCACTACAAGAAATAAATTGCATAACAACCTTGTCCTCCAGAGTAGTTAAATTGAACATGAATTCAGAATGGCTGTGTAAATTTTCCTTTGAGAGATCAATATTATATACTCCGCTATCTGCTGTCATTTCTGGTATTATTTTAAATTTGGATTCAAATACTGGCCAAACGGTATCTATTTCTGATTCAGTAAAATTCACTAATTCTACCAGTTCTATTGTTTGATCATTAGTAGAATTATCTTCTGACTTTATGCCTGCACTGCAGGCACCTACAGTTACAAGGATAATGAATAACGTTATTAATCTGACCAATTATTCAATTTTAGAAAAGTCTGTTACATCTCCATGATTTTCATCACGCCATCCCAAAAATGTCATTAGTATAATAAGATTCTCAGTATCAGCTACTGGGAAATTAAATGAATATCCTTCTGCTCTATTATCTCCAATATCCATTGCTCCTTCACGAAATCTTGTTTTTAAGTTCTCCCATTTAATCAAAGTGATTTTTGAACTTAGAAACCCTTTACTTTTACACACTATTCCTGTTGGGCTTATTATAATTGATTCTTTTGTGTTTAAAGGAACATCATAGCCTTTTTTTATTCCATCAATAATTAGGGTAAATTTATGAATACCTATGGCTTTCCATAACCCCAAATTTATTCCCTCTGTAATGATTTTATGATCTTTAAATTGTGCGCGATTTAATTCAAAATAATGCGGTTTTCTTTTGCCATAAAAAATCTTAAAAGTAAATAACGTCCCTCCTTTAACTGGCCCCATTGCTAACTGTACTGACCCAACAGCATAACCTGTAACAGTATTTAATGGAATGCGTTTTTTACGCAGAAGAATTTCTTCACTTGTAATACTGACTTTAACATCCGGAAATGGTTTTGGGAAAGGAAGAGTATGCTCGTAGAAAATTTCCATGATTCATTGAAAGTAACGAATTGTAAGCAATTTGTCATTACTCAATGATATGAAAAATCAATAATAGAATCTAAACGATTTAATTGGCACTAAACTCCTCAAAAGGATTTATCCTCACTCCGTTTTCTTCGCCCAATGTACTTTGATCACCGTATTTTTCTGACCAGAAACCTTTAATAATATTTCGATTTAACCAGCGATATACCACCACTCCTTTGAAGATTTGATCATCCTCACCTTGGTAGTTAAAATTCACCACTAAAATATCATCCTTAAAAAAGCCAGTTCCTTTTTGGGTTTGATTTTGACCAATTGTCCAAAAGGCGTTGATTTTATTATTGGCATTTAATTCCAATTCAAGTACACCTTTATAAGCCGTCTGGTCACGATCTTGATTGGTACCCTTTATGGCAAACTTCCCGACTAGATCTGCTAGTTCCACTTGTAATATGATGACTAAATAAAACCTTTTTCTGTAAGGATAGCAGACATTTGCTGTTGTAAGTCTTGTGCAGCCAATCGCGCTTTATCACCAAAATCCTCACCATTTCCTGCGTAAATAATTCCACGAGAAGAATTTACTAATAAGCCACAGTTATCATTCCAACCATAATCAGCAACATCCTTCATTGAACCACCTTGCGCACCTACACCAGGTACTAAGAAAAAATGATCAGGTGTCATTGCTCTAACCTCTCCGATTGATTCGCTACGTGTTGCACCAACCACATACATAAGTTTGGATGCATCTCCCCATTCGGATGATTTACGAATTACTTTTTCAAAAAGCTTTTCACCAGCCATGTCTGTAGTAAACTGAAAATCTAGCGCCCCTTTATTTGATGTTAAGGCTAAAAGAATCACCCATTTTTCTGGATATTCAAAAAACGGTGTAACACTATCAACCCCCATATACGGAGCAACAGTTACCGAATCAAAATCCATGTATTCAAAAAATGTTTTGGCGTAATAATGAGACGTATTTCCAATATCTCCACGCTTTGCATCTGCAATCGTAAAAATATCATTAGGAATATAATCAATGGTTTTTTTCAAAGCATCCCAACCTTTACTTCCATGACATTCATAAAAAGCAATATTAGGTTTGTATGCTACACACAGATCTTTTGTAGCATCAATAATCCGTTTGTTAAATTCAAAAATTGGATCATCATAATCCAATAAAAAGCTTGGGATTTTTTCCAAATCCACATCCAATCCCACACATAAAAATGATCCTTTACGCTTAATATTTTCAACTAGTTGTTCTTTTGTCATTACTCCTCCTAAATAGCGGTTCCTTCTTTCATTTTCTCTGCGTTCTCTGCAATCTTCAAGGCATCAATAATTTCTTGAATGTCACCATTCATAAAACTTGGTAGGTTATACATTGTTTTATTAATACGGTGATCTGTAATTCTTCCTTGCGGATAGTTATAGGTTCTAATTTTTGCAGAACGGTCACCCGTTGAAACTAGTGATTTACGGTGTGCTGATCTTTCCTTCTCTTTCTTTTCCAGTTCGGCTTGATATAAACGTGTTCTAAGCACCGTTAAGGCCTTATCGTAGTTTTTATGCTGTGATCTACCATCCTGACATTCTACGACAGTATTGGTAGGGATATGCGTTAAACGCACGGCTGATTCTGTTTTATTTACGTGCTGACCACCGGCACCTGATGCACGGTAAGTATCTTTTTTCACATCTGCCATGTTCAGTTTCACATCTACTTCCTCTGCTTCAGGCATTACTGCAACTGTTATTGCAGATGTGTGCACACGTCCTTGGGATTCGGTTTCAGGTACACGTTGTACACGGTGTACACCTGATTCAAACTTTAGCATTCCATAAACTCCTTCTCCTTCAACCTCAAAAGAAAGTTCTCGATATCCGCTAGTTCCTCCTTCATTTGAATTTACCACTTCCATTTTCCAACCCATTGTTTTGAAAAACATGGTGTACATTCTAAATACGTCTTCAACAAATATGCAAGACTCATCTCCACCTGTTCCGGCGCGTAATTCTACAATAACGTTTTTGTCATCTTCAGGATCTTTAGGAATCAACATCACTTTGATTTCCTCTTCCATTTCTGCACGCTTAGGTAGCAGTTCGTCTAGTTCCATTTTGGCCATCTCCTTCATCTCAGGATCCTCCTCTATGTCAATCATTTCCTTAGATGTAGCAATATTATCTACTACATTCTTATATTCCTTATAAACCCTTACAATTTCTGAAAGATCTTTATACTCTTTTGTCAATTTGACATAACGATCCATATCAGCAATAATGTCTGGATCGACAATTTGCTGTCCCACTTCGTTAAAACGAACTGCAATGGATTCTAATTTTTCTAATATGTTACTCATAACTTTAGTAGTTAATACGTTCGCGTTGCTCTCTTTCAGTAGTTCCGCTTTTTAGCAGCTATAAGGCTTGCTAAATCAATCCTACTCTTTTGTGAAATGCGTTTAGTAAATGCACTTAATGTTCATGCTTGAAACTGCACACACTTCTTGCATTTATACTTAATGCAATAACAACTAATCGTAAATAAACTCTCCAAATTCTGATTGGATCGTTAGTTTATTTCCTGTATGGCCTTCCACTCTTCCTATAATTTTCGCTTCAATTCCGAAAGATTCTGAAATAGCCATTATTTCATTTGCGTGTTCTGGAGACAAATAGATTTCCATTCGGTGTCCCATATTGAACACTTTATACATTTCTTTCCAATCAGTTCCAGACTCTTGATGAATCAATTTAAACAAAGGTGGTGCATCAAACATATTGTCTTTAATCACATGTACATCTTTCACAAAATGCAACACTTTTGTTTGTGCTCCGCCACTGCAATGCACCATACCATGAATATTTTCTCTTTGCTTATCTAAAATGGCTTTAATGACAGGCGCATATGTTCGAGTTGGAGACAAAACTAATTTACCGGCATCAATTGGAGACCCTTCAATAGCATCTGTCAATTTTTTTGTTCCGCTATAAACTAAATCAGCCGGAACTTCAGGATCAAAGCTTTCTGGATATTTGTCTGCCAAGTATTTGTCAAAAACATCATGTCTTGCACTTGTTAACCCGTTACTCCCCATTCCACCGTTATACTCAGTTTCATAAGTTGCTTGACCATATGAAGATAATCCTACAATAACATCACCATCCTGAATATTATGATTTGAGATTACATCTGCACGCTTCATTCTGGCAATTACTGTAGAGTCCACAATGATTGTTCGAACCAAATCACCAACATCTGCAGTTTCTCCACCAGTTGAATGAATATTCACGCCATGATCTCTTAAATCGGCCAACAATTCTTCCGTTCCGTTAATAATCTCAGAAAGCACTGTTCCGTCGATTTTATTTTTGTTTCTACCAATTGTAGAGGATAAAAGAATGTTTTCAGTTGCTCCTACACACAATAAATCATCAATATTCATGATAAGTGCATCTTGCGCAATTCCTTTCCATACAGATGCATCACCTGTTTCCTTCCAATACATATAGGCCAAAGAACTTTTAGTTCCTGCACCATCTGCATGCATTACCACACAATATTCTTCATCTCCTGTTAAGTGATCAGGCACAATTTTACAAAAAGCTTGTGGAAACAAACCTTTATCAACATTCTTAATTGCGTTGTGCACATCCTCTTTAGAAGCTGATACTCCTCTTGAATTATACCTTTCGTCAGCCATTGTTATACGATTTTTTGCAAAAATAAAAAAAGCACTCATCACAAATGTGTGATGCAGTGCTTTTTCTTTAAAAATTCTATTTATCTAATTACCGTCTCCGTCTTCTGGTTCGGTTGCTTCAGCAGGAACATAATCAAAACTTAAGATCGCACACTCTGTACGTCTGTTCAGTTGGTGATAATATTCAAACTTAGCTTTATCTGTTTTCTTCAATTTCGTAATCATGTCACATCCTAATGTTGTATAAGTTGTGTCACCATTCTCATTAATTTCCTTTAATTCAACAGGTCGTTTTTCTCCTAATCCTTTAGGGATTAAACGCTCAGTTGGAATTCCTTTTTCATCTACTAAGTAGTTAACACAAGATTGTGCTCTAGCTTTAGATAATCTCAAGTTGGCAGGATCAGACCCACGACAATCTGTATGAGAAATCAACTCAACAATTAAGTTTGGATTTTCTTGTAACAAATCGTATAAGTAGTTCAATGAATCTTTTGAATTAATTCTTAATGCAGGATCTTCATTTAAAGTATCCACTAAAAGAACTGAGCTACCTAATGCGTAACGAACCTCAGGTAAACGTATTGGTTTTTCAATATTCAACACTTTCAAATCTCTAATGATTCGTGTATTTACTTCAACACCTTCTGTTGTAAAGTTATCGTTAGTTCCCAAATATAATTTTTCAATTCCTTCAACTTCTAATGTCCAAGTTTCTCCTGGCTCAACAAAACGCTCACCGTCTGGTTTTTCACCTAAGTTAACTTGACCTGAAGCATCTGTTACTAAATCATAACTTGAACCTGCAGAACCAACTAATTTAACTTTAGCACCTTCAATTGGGTAACCTTCTTCTTGATCAGAAACAATAATCATTACGTCAATCAAGATTGGTGGTAAATAGAAATCCCAAATATCTTGTGAGTTTTGTCCTTTAGAACCATTTCTGTTTGAACTGATATATCCTCTTTCTACTTTTCCTTTTTCTGTATAGATAATGTGATAATCATCACGACAAGAATTCATTGGTGCGCCAAGGTTAGTTGGATTTTCCCATTTGTCCTCTTCACCAATACGTGTAGCCATGTAGATATCTAAACCACCCAAACCAACTAATCCGTCAGAAGCGTAGAATAAGTTACCATCAGGTCCCCAAGTTGGGAATAAATCATTTCCAGCAGTATTAATGCCTTCACCTAAGTTTACTGGTAAGCTCCAAGAATCAGATCTTTTATCGTAAGTAGTGATCCATAAATCAACTCCACCGAATCCTCCAGCCATATTAGACGAGAACACTAAAGTTTTACCATCAGGGCTTGGTGCAGGATGACCAACGTGAGTTGTATCATGATCTTTCAATTCTAATCTTTTAGGCTCAGCCCAACCTTTACCTTTTTGCTTTGCCATCCACATTTCACAACCTAAGTTCATTTTGTCAACTGATGGACAACGTGTGAACCAAATTGTTTTACCTCTTTCATCAAAAGCCATTGTTCCTTCATTGTCAATTGAGTTGATTGG
>CAKZPK010000090.1 GCA_937139035.1 uncultured Crocinitomix sp.
TATAATCTGCTTGATCTTTCGATAACTCTGTTAACTCAACACCAATTTTCAATAAGTGAAGTTTTGCAACCTTCTCATCTAAGTGTTTTGGCAACATGTAAACATCATTTCCATAAGCGTCAGTGTTATTCCACAATTCTAATTGTGCTAACGTTTGGTTTGTAAATGAGTTTGACATTACAAATGAAGGGTGTCCAGTTGCACATCCTAAATTCACCAATCTACCTTCAGCTAATAAAATGATATCGTTTCCATTTACATTATAAATATCAACCTGTGGTTTAACCTCAATCTTAGATTCACCAAAATTATCATTTAACCAAGCTACATCAATTTCATTATCGAAGTGTCCAATATTACAAACAATCGCCTTATCCTTCATTGCTTCGAAGTGACGCCCAACAATAATATCTTTATTTCCAGTAGTTGTCACAACAATATCAGCTTCGCTTACAGCGTTCTCCATTGTTTTAACAGCAAAACCGTCCATTGCAGCTTGTAGCGCACAAATTGGATCAATCTCAGTTACAATTACTCTTGCTCCAGCACCTCTTAATGAAGCAGCAGAACCTTTTCCAACATCACCGTATCCAGCAACAACAGCTACTTTACCAGCCATCATTGTGTCAGTTGCACGTCTAATCGCATCAACTAAAGATTCTTTACACCCGTATTTATTATCAAATTTAGATTTTGTAACTGAATCGTTTACGTTAATTGCAGGCATTACTAATGTACCGTTCTTAACTCTTTCATATAAACGGTGAACACCTGTAGTAGTCTCTTCAGATAATCCTTTAATATCTTTTGTTAATTCTGGGAAACGATCAAAAACCATATTCGTTAAATCTCCACCATCATCCAAAATCATATTCAAAGGTTTACCACCTTCAAATGCATGCAAAGTTTGTTCGATACACCAATCAAACTCTTCTTCATTCATTCCTTTCCAAGCATAAACAGGTACACCTGAAGCAGCAATAGCAGCAGCAGCCTGATCCTGTGTTGAAAAGATATTACATGAAGACCAAGTAACCTCAGCTCCTAACTCAACTAATGTTTCAATTAAAACCGCAGTTTGAATTGTCATATGCAAACACCCAGCGATTCTAGCACCAGCAAGCGGCTTAGACTGACCGAATTCTTCTCTTAACGACATCAACCCTGGCATCTCAGCCTCAGCAAGTCTAATCTCTTTTCTTCCCCAGTCCGCAAGACTAATGTCTGCAACTTTATACTTCACTTGTTCTTGTGTATTACTCATTTTTTTAAATTTTTCTTTAAAAGATGGTGCAAAAGTACAAAACAAGTTTCTAATTTGCACCATCTAAATTGAAAGCATTGATTTTTGAAATTGACAACATTATTGAAAACGAGGAATTACTAGTTAAAGTCCTGAATTATAAAGATTGTGATATTAATTCACTTGACTTGGAACGACTTAGTGATAATGAGCGAAAACGTTTTGACAGTTTTGGCGCAAAAAAGCGTAAACTAGAATACTACTTTACACGAGTTTTGTGGCGTGACTTCTCCTCTCACCAACGTATCAAATATACCGCAACGGGAAAACCTTGTGTAGAGAATGGCTTTATTAGTATCTCACATTCAAAACGAACAGTGGCTATTTCATACTCTGTAATGCATCCAATTGGGTTAGACATTGAGCATTTCAACCCTAAAATTGGGCGCATTCAAAACAAATTTTTGTCTTTAAAAGAAAAAAATCGGTTTGATCTGGACAACGAAGAAAACCTCACTACCCTTTGGAGTATTAAAGAAGCCGTTTACAAACTACTAGACATTGAAGGCTTGAGCTTTAAAGGTGACATTGAAGTACTAGAAGTTGGCGAAATCAACCGCGTCAGCGTACAACTTGACTCTGGACATAAAGAATTCACTTTTTCAAGAATCATCTTTGAAACTTTTATCCTAATCTATTGCACGGACACGTTTTAGAAGCAACTTTTGCGGCGATAATCCATTACAATAGCGTAAGTTAAAAATATTTAATATCTTTGGTAATTAGTGCAATCCGCAGCCAACCATTTGTTAAAAACAACGTATTTTATTAACACCGTTAGATTATGAATTACCACAAATGTTTGATAATAGTATTAGCATTCTTTGCGCTTCCAGAAACTGCAAGTGCCGAAAGTAGATTCTGGCATCAGAAAGCTCATATTGGAGGAGATGCTAGACATAGATGCACGGCTTTTGAAATTGGCAACAAAGGCTATTATGGTGGTGGACACATTAATTCTGGATCAGAAATCACCTATCAAGATTATTGGGAATATGACGCCGCAACAAATTCATGGACGCAGATTGCAGACTTTGGCGGTGGTTTACGCTATCATTCAAGCGCATTTGCAATTGGCAGCGCTGCATACGTAGGCTGTGGAGAAAACGGAAGCCATTCATACACTAACGATTGGTGGAAATATGTGCCTGAAGTTAATACATGGTTCCCTATAGCCGACCTACCTTCTATTGAAAGAAGAGGAGGAACTGCATTTGCAATTGATGGAAAAGGATATTTTGGCACTGGACAATCTGACGACGGTTATCATACCGACTTTTATTCTTATGACCCAGACACGGATACTTGGACCGCATTAGCTGACTTTCCTGGTGACGCAAGAAGTGCTGCGGTTAACTTCATTCATGATTCAAAGGGTTATGTAGGAACTGGTCATAAATTTGGCTCAGCCACAAGTGATTTCTATGAATACGATCCTGCCACTAATACCTGGACTGCAAAAGCGAGTGTTGGAGGATCAATTAGACAAGATGCACTTGCATTTGCTATTGATGACAAAGGCTATATTGGAACAGGGGACGATAGTTTAGACAATGACCTAGGTGATATTTGGGAATATGACTTTGATGCGGACACTTGGACACAAATTGGAGATTTTGGAGGAGCTAAAAGACATTACGGAACAACATTTACAATTGATAATATTGTATACGTTGCAGGTGGTACTGATGGAACCAACTTAAAGGACTTATGGGCATATGCTCCAACCTCATCCATTGCTGAAGATTATTTGCAAGATATTCAAGTCAACCTTTACCCAAACCCTTCGACAAATATTATTACATTCACCGCCGAATTCCCTAATGAATTACAGGGTCAATTATCAATTTCTGTTACCGACATAACAGGAAGAACAATTTTTGAAACCGCCGTGATTGGATCAATACTAAAACTACATAAATCTGATTTTGGCAGTGGTGTTTACTTCCTAAATATCTCTCATAATCAAGAAGTATTTAAATCACATAAATTTATTTTCAATTAATGCAGCTATCGTTGCATGACATATTGAAGCGTAAAGACAAAAAAATCGCCATACTAGTTGATCCTGATAAGGTTAATTCTGCAAATGAATTAGATCCATTAATCAAAAAAATCCAGGCACTCGAATCTGCTTTTATTTTTGTTGGAGGCAGCACAGTAGATCCTAAAGATTTTGAAGCTTGTGTCTCTACGATTAAGCAAAAATGCGACATCCCTGTAATTTTGTTTCCAGGATCTTCTCAACAAATAAGCGAGAAAGCAGATGGAATATTGTTCTTATCACTCATCTCGGGAAGAAATCCAGATTTTTTAATTGGGCATCAGGTTGAATCTGCACACCTTTTAAAGCACATGGATATTGAGGTAATACCAACTGGCTATATCCTTATAGACGGAGGAAAAACTTCGGCTGTTTCTTATGTCAGTCAAACCACTCCAATTCCTGCCGACCAAATAACCATTGCTGTAAACACAGCCATTGCTGGTGAAATGCTTGGTTTAAAGGCTATTTTTATGGATGCTGGCAGTGGTGCAAAAATGCCGGTGAGCAAAGAAATGATTGAAGCCGTTAAGCAAAATATTAATATTCCATTAATCATTGGTGGAGGTATTAAAACCATTGAGGACATTGAAGTCTCCTTGGGGGCTGGCGCCGATTTAATTGTAATTGGTAATAGAATAGAAGAAGACACCAATTTCTTATTAGACATTAAAATGCTAATGAAAAATGAAAACTTCTACTCTCTTAAAAACATGAATTAATTTATTATGAACAAAAAATATACTTTATTGCTCGTTCTTATCTGTGCTCATTTTTCAATTTTAGCGCAGGTTCTTGCTCCTCCAACTCCAAGTATTGAAGCTGGAATTTATACAAGTGCTGTTAATTTAGAATTATCTCATGAAGAAGCGGGTGTTTCTATTTTTTACACACTTAATGGAGATGAACCTTCGGTTTCTGACATGCTTTACAGTGGCCCCATTACTTTGGACAACATTGAAGATGAACCTGATGTGTTTTCTATCATTCCTACTAATCCCAATTTAACATTTCCATATGGAACGTACAGTGCGGGAAGAGCAAACAGTAGAGGTTGGGTTCCTCCTTACACTGAAGGTTATAAAGTAAATGTTATTAGATACAAAGCTTTTAAACCAGGTTTTGCACCTAGCCCTACAATTACACAAACATTTATTGTTGACCCTAGTGGTTCTGATCTTTATACCGTTCCAATTGTTTCAATTGCAATGGATTTTAAGGATATATTTTCAAATGAATCTGGAGTATATGTATATGGTGATCATCCAGATGGAAACTACGAGCAAAAAGGAGCCGACTGGGAAAAAATAATGAGCTTCGAATATATTGACGAAAATGGTGAAATTGCTGTTTCTCAAGATTCAAGAACTCGAATTCATGGTGGAGGAAGTAGACATGCTCCAAAAAAATCATTCCGAATTTATGGAGAAACAGATACGATTAAAAACTTTAAATATCCATTTTTTGAAGATACCGAAATTGATAAATACAAGCGAATTTTATTAAAGGCTGGTGGTCACCGTCCAGATTGTTTCCCACGTGATGATTTAGGAAATATGCTAACTAAAGGTTTAAATGTTGAACAACAACATTTCAGACATGTAATTGTTTTTATCAATGGAGAGTATTGGGGAATTCATTCTATAAAAGAAAGAATGGATAATTATTTCATTCAAAACCTTTATGGTATAGATGATGATGACATTACTATGTTGGATCAAGAGTATGACATTCAAGGGAATGGACATGCTGCTGATAGTGCAAAAATGAAAAACCTTGAAGGTTTCGTGGATGTTAATGACATGAATGACCCTACTAATTATGCCTATGTATTAGAACGTATGGATGTCGATAATTATATTGATTATATGGCAGCAGAAATTTTCTTAAGTAATGAAGATTGGGTTTATTCAAATGTTAATATTTGGAGAAAAAATGGAGATTTTGATCCTTCAAAACCAGCAGGACATGATGGAAGATTTAGATGGGCAATCTATGATTTAGATGGTGCATTTGGAGGCTCGTGTGCGAATGCATTTTACACCGTTACCACTTTAGCAGCAGCCACAATTATTGGTGGAGAATTTTCTTCTTACTCAAGGTTCTTTAGAGGAATGCTCGGAAGTGACGAATTCAAGGTTAAATTCGTTAACCGAATGAATGATTTAGCGAATTCATGGTTTAGAACAGAAGTAATGGATGCGAAAATGGACTCCATGTACGCCATGACAACACCTGAAATATTTGAAAACGCAAACAGATGGCGTTATCCTTCATTTGCTTCAAATTTGGCCGATCGTTATGATGAAGTACCAAACATAGATCGTTGGAATGAATTGTGGGATTTATTACATTTATTTGCTGAGCGCCGTGGAAGAAAAGTACGCGAACACATGATGGAAAAATGGGATTATCCAGAAGACACAACAACAGTTACTATTGACGTGAATGATGTTGATATGGGACGCGTAAAAGTAAACTCAATTTTAATTAATCACAATTTACCTGGCGTTGAGGATGGAATTTATCCTTGGACTGGTGATTATATCAACACGGTACCAGTTCCACTAATCGCTGTTCCTTTACCAGGATATCAATTCATTGAATGGATGGAAACAGGTGAAACAAATGACACTATTTCTTGGGTACCATCAACTGAAGTTACTTACACGGCTGTTTTTGGCATTGATGAAGACTATGAATCGGTTTTAATTAATGAGCTCATGCCTTCTAACTCAGACTATTTAGAAGATAATTTTGGACAAAATGATGATTGGTTGGAACTTTACAACCCTAACACTTATGCTGTCAACTTATCTGGATGCAAATTAAGACGTGATGGCATCCTATGGACCTTACCAAATGATTTCATAATTCCTGCAAATGACTACCTCATTTTTTGGCATGACAATGAAACGTATCAAGGCAACAACCATGTGAATTTTAAGCTTTCAAACGTAATTGATACTGTATTTTTAATTTCTCCTCAGGGAGAGGAAATGGACTACATGCGTTACCCAGTTACAACCACTGACAATTCGTATGGAAGGTATCCAAATGGAAGTGAGACTTTTTCAAGCTTCACCCACCCTACTCCACTTGCAAACAATGATATTTCTGGACTAAATGAAACAGTGAAGATTGTAACTCCATTGTCAGCATACCCTAATCCAGCCAATGAATTAGTAAGACTAAATAAAGTAGTTAATTTTAGCTTATATGATTTAAAGGGCGGTTTAATTCTTACAGGACAAAACCAACAACAATTCAATGTTTCCAACCTAAGAAAAGGAGTTTACATTTTACGAACAGATGACTTAGAAACAATAAAGATTATTGTTCAATAGCCTAGATTTTTGCGACCATGAAATATTTAATCATTCTACTTACTTTTTCAATTTCAAGCCTAAGTTTTGGACAGGTCTTTTCTGAATTAATCAAAGTCGTTGCGGATGACCGTGACGCCCAAGACAGATTCGGGTGGTCAGTTGACATTTCAGGCAATTACGCTATTGTCGGAGCTTATGCTGACGATTTTGGTGGCGCAAATCCCAATATGGGCTCCGCTTATATCTTTGAAAAAGAAGGAATAGCTGATTGGACAATGGTTCAAAAAATATTCAATTCGGATCAAGATGATTATGATCGTTTTGGTTGGGCTGTTGCTATTGATGGAGATTATGTTGTTGTAGGAGCATATGCGGAAGATCACAACGTAGCAGATGGAGACAGTCAATCAAAAGCTGGTTCTGCTTACATTTATGAACGAGGCGGTGATGGTGTTTGGGATGAAGTTCAAAAAATAATTGCTAGCGATAGAGCTGCAGGAGATGAATTTGGATGGTCGGTTGATATTTCGGGAACTACCTTAGTTGTAGGCGCTCATTTTGAGGATGAAGATGCAGGTGGAGGTTCATCCATATACAATGCCGGTTCTGCCTACATATTTGATCGCGAAGGTGATGGAACTTGGACAGAATCTCAAAAAATTGTGGGCTCAGGCCGTGCTCCAGATATAGATTTTCCTGATGGCGGTGGAGGTGATGAACTTTCTGATTTATTCGGTGGTTCTGTTTCAATTTCAGGTGACAGATTAATTGTTGGTGCACACCACAGTGACTATGATGAAGCTGGAGGTTCTCCTTTAAACGAAGCTGGTGCAGCATATATTTTTGAAAGAGCAGGGCCAACTTGGAATGAAGTTGCTAAACTTGATAATTCAGACCGTGCAACAGAAGATCGATTTGGTTATTCCGTAAGTATTGACGGTGATTTCGCAGTTGTAAGCGCTTATTCAGAAGACCAAAATGCGGTTGGAGCAGCCACTATGACAAATGCAGGGTCTGCATATGTTTTTGAAAGAGATGGCGGAGGAACATGGTCTCAAATGCAAAAAATTGTAGCAAGCGACAGAAGCCCAGGTGATCGATTTGGGTGGGATGTATATTTAGATGGCGAAACACTAGTATCTGGTGCTTTAGAAACTAATGGAGATGAAGATGATGAAAGCCCACTTTCTAATGCAGGTGCGGCATATGCCTTTTCGTATGATGCCGACAGTGATTCTTGGATTGAAATCAATAAACTAGATGCTTCAGATCGTCAAGTTGATGACGAACTAGGAGTTAGCGTAGCACTATCTGGAGAAGGAATTATTTTGGGTGCTTATCAGCAAAATTTTGATGAAACAGGAGCAACCGATATTAATGATGCGGGAGCGGCCTATTTTTATAGTCAAGAAGAATGCACACCCAGTTCTAGTAGCCAAACACTCACGCTTTGTGCAGGACAAACGGTAGAAGTTGGTCCTTATACGTATGATGAAACAGGAACATATACAGATGTTATTTTTTCAGTAAGTGGATGCGACAGTACAGTTACTACCAACCTCACAATTACTCCTGCCCCAACCTCTTCTCAAGAAGTATCTATTTGTTTTGGATATGCTTATGAAATTGGAGGTTCTTCTCATACAGAATCTGGTGTTTATGTAGATACTATTTCAAATGAAGAAGGCTGTGATAGTCTCATCACAACAGATCTAACTGTTAGCCCTGAGAATGCAGTTACACAAGACGTCACAATATGTTGGGGAGAAACGTATACAATTGGAGCATCTACCTATGATGCCGCTGGTGTTTATACTGACGTTGTCACCTCTTGGGCTTTGTGCGACTGTACAATCACAACAAATTTAATGGTTCAATTACCAGTAGACAATTCTGTTAGTCAAAGTTTAAACACACTAACAGCAGGATCAGATGAAGGAACTTATCAATGGATAAAATGTAGCCCATATGAAGAAATCCCTGGCGCTACAGATCAAACGTATATTGCTCCGGCAATTGGACAGTATGCCGTGATTGTAACGATAGAAGCTTGTTCGGATACATCTTCTTGTTTATATGTTGACATATTGTCAACCCCAGAAATATCCATTGCAAATGCTTTTACAATTTATCCAAACCCATCCAATGGAGACTTTACTATATCCATTGAAAAACCAATTTCTACTCCGTATGAAGGTATTATAGTTAACCCTTTAGGTGAAGTAGTGCATGAATTTCAACTAAAAACCGCAACAAGTTCTTTTAATTTAAACAACCTTCCAAGGGGTGTTTACGTTTTAACTATTGTGGGGGATGATTCTGCCCAATCATTTAGGCTAATCATCCAATAACGAATCCCTTACCTAACGGGGGAAACAATTATAACTGCAACTCTACTACTATGATTAAAAACTTAATTTGTACGGTAACCCTCCTACTTTCAATTGGTGCCGTAGCACAAGATTTCGAAGAATTAATGATGGTTGTCGCGGACGACCGTGACACCGAAGATCGACTAGGTTGGTCATCCGATATTGATGGTGATTTTGCCGTTGTTGGCGCTTACGCTGACGACTATGGAGCAACCAACCCTAACATGGGATCTGTTTATGTTTATGAGAGAATAGACGGTGAATGGATTCAAATTCAAAAATTATCTAATTCAGATCAAGATGATTATGATCGTTTTGGTTGGGATGTAAAAATTGAAGGAGACTTTATTATTGTTGGTGCCTATGGAGAAGATCATGATGCTGATGATGGAGCCTCAATGTCTAAAGCAGGTTCTGCCTACATTTTCGAAAGAGGAGATGATGGAGTTTGGGATGAAGTTCAAAAATTAGTTGCGAGCGACAGAGCTGCGGATGATGAATTTGGATGGTCTGTATCTATTCACGGAACTACAGCCATTGTTGGAGCACATAATGACGATAAAAATGCGTTTGGAATGGGATACTTTTACCACGCCGGTTCAGCTTATATTTTTGATCGCGAAGATGATGGCTCTTGGACAGAAACTCAAAAAATTGTAGCATCAGACAGAAGCCCAGGAACAGAATATGCGCCTGATCACGAAGATTGGAATGATCGTTTTGGCGAATCTGTAGCCATTTGGAATGATTATATTGTTGTTGGTGGACCATTTGCATCAAAAGCTTATGCCTTTGAACGTTCTGGTGACGTTTGGACAGAGGTAGCTTTCTTAACTTACCCAGGTATTTCATGGTTAGACCGTGCCGCACCAGTTGACATTGATTCTACTACAATTATTTTAGGAGCACAAACAGAGGATTTAAATGCAGACATGGAAGAATCCATTATGAACTCTGGAGGTGCAGCAGTATTTACTAGAACTGGCGGAACATGGAGTTATTTACAAAGATTGTCACCAGCTGATAGAGATGCAGGTGACCATTTTGGAATTAGTGTAGGTATTGATGCTGAATATATTGTAATTGGAGCACATTCTGACAACCACGACGAAGATGGTGGGGCTGAAATTGAAAATACGGGGTCCGTTTATGTTTTTGAATTGCAAGATGACGGAACCTATGAAGAGTTAATCAAATTAGATGCCTCTGACCGTGAAATTGATGATGAATTGGGGATTAGTGTATCTATTTCTGAAAACACAATTATTGCAGGTGCTTTTCAACAAGACGAAACCCCTGATGGCGGATCTTATTTAGAAGACGCTGGAGCAGCTTATTTCTACACCAACCTTGAAGGTGGTGGCGGTGGTGGCGACTGCGAAGATGTCTTTCATAGTCAAGAAATAGATATTTGTGCAGGTGAAGAAGTAGTAGTTGGAGGAAGTGTTTATGACGAGACTGGTATATATACAGATGTAATTGTAACTGATGAAGGTTGCGACAGTATTGTAACAACAATTTTAGAGGTTGCTGAAGAAATTTCTACAGAACAAGAGTTCTTTATTTGTGATGGCGAATCAATTACTGTTGGAGATGTAACATATGATGAAACTGGATTCTATATTGACGAGTTGGTTTCAGAAGCGGGTTGTGATAGTCTTGTATTTACATTCTTAGAAGTTGCAGATCCAGTAGATACTGATGTAGATGTAGACGAAGCACTTTTAGAAGCTGTATTAAATGATGCAGAATACCAATGGATAACTTGCGATCCCTTTGAAATTATTGACGGAGCGACTTCTCAAGCCTATATTGCTGTAGAAAGTGGAGAATACGCTGTAATTATTACTGATGGAGAATGTATTGACACTTCTGATTGTCATACCATTGTAATTGATGATGATCCAGGAAGTGGAATTGGAGAATCAGCCTTTAGCGCTTCTATTTCTATATTCCCTAATCCAAGTAACGGATCCTTTGCTATTAATGGTGAAATGTTGAATGGAGCAAATATCCGTATCTATAATTCTATTGGCGCAATTGTTTATGAAAACACCGCCAACTCAAATTCACATCCTGTTGCAATTACAAATCAGGCAGCTGGAATATACGTATTAAGAGTAACAAGCGAACATGGTTCGAAAATTGAGAAAATCAATCTCAAATAGGCTCATTTAATCGGTGAACAACACGTTTAAATCGATTAAATAGTTTTTTCTTTCTTTCGACTTAAGTATATTTGTCGCGCAACTTATTAAAGGTTCACCTTTTAATTGAAACCCTATTCAATTAAAAGGTGATCTTTTTTTTAATACAATTAAAATGAAACTGCTACTTTCTACTATTGTTCTGATGGCGTCTGCCATTAGTTTTTCTCAAACCTTTACCGAAGTTTTTAAAGCCGCTGCTTTTGACCGCGAATCAGAAGACCGTCTTGGATACTCTGTTGATATTTCGGGTGACTACGCCATTATTGGAGCCTACGGTGACGATTTTGGAGGCACAAACCCAAATATGGGATCTGCTTATATTTTCGAAAAAACAGGAATTGAAGATTGGGAATTTGTTCAAAAAATCTACAATTCAGACCAAGACGATTACGACCGATTTGGTTATTCCGTTTCAATTAATGGCAACTACGCAGTTGTAGGTGCATATGGTGAAGACGAAGATGCGGATGATGCTAATACATTAGCCAAAGCTGGTTCAGCCTATATCTATGAAAGAGGTGTAGACGGCACATGGACAGAAATGCAAAAAATTGTTGCTGGCGATAGAGAAACAGGAGATGAATTTGGATGGTCTGTTGATATTTATGGTACAACAGTAGTTGTTGGAGCACATACGGAAGATGATGACGAAGATGGTTTAAACCACGAATACAACGCTGGATCTATTTACGTATTTGATTTAGATGGTGGCGTTTGGAGCCAAACTCAAAAAATTGTTCCTTCAGATCGATCAGACGACCACGTTTATCCAGAAGGTAGACCAGATCCAACTGATGAGGATTTTTCTGATCTATTTGGAGGAAGCGTTGCTATTTGGGGCGACTATTTAGTAGCAGGATCACATATGCACGATTACGGTGCTGGTGGAGTTGGCACTGGTTATTTATGGAACGCAGGAACAGCATATGTTTTTGAAAGAGGTCTTGACGGCAGTTGGTCAGAAGTTAAAAAACTACTGCCTGCTATTAGAAAACCCTACGACCGTTTTGGTTATTCTGTAGATATTGATTCTAGCTCTGTTGTTATTGGTGTTTGGTCTGAAGATGAAAGTGAATTTGAAGCCGCACCACTTATGAACGCAGGTGCAGCATACATTTTTGAGCGTGATGGCGCCGGAGATTGGTTGCAAGTTCAAAAATTGGATGCAAGCGACAGAACAGCAGGTGATCACTTCGGAAGAGATGTTGCCATTGATGATAACTACCTTATTATTGGTGCAGAACATGAAGATTTATTCTTAGGAGACGGAAGTCCAGGAGATTCATTATCTAATGCAGGAGCAGCCTATATTTTCGAAAAAGATGGTGGTGGTACATGGTCTGAAATTCAAAAGGTTGTAAATTCAGATCGTAATGCAGAGGATTTATTTGGTGAATCTGTATCAATATCTGAAAACACAGCTTTTGTAGGAGCTTGGCAACAAGATTTAGATTCAGTTGGAGCAGCTTATTCAGAAGATGCTGGAGCAGGTTATTTCTTTAGTGCTGTAGTTTGTGAAGAAGAAACTAGCGAACAAGATATTACAGTTTGCTTTGGAGAGACCTATGAAATTGGAGAACATATTTATGACGCTACAGGAACCTATATCGATACTTTATTGAATATTGATGCTTGTGACAGTATTGTTACAACCAACTTAATTGTAAATGATCTAATTTCTGAAGACCAATCAATTACAATTTGCTCTGGAACAACATACACAATTGGAGACAACACTTACGATATGAGCGGTTCTTATATTGATACTTTAACCTCAATTGAGGGATGTGATAGCATTGTTAATACTGAATTAACGATTGAAGACGCTGTTACTCATTTCCAAAACATTCATTTGTGCTTTGAAGAAACTTATGAAATTGGAGACAACATCTATGATGAATCAGGCGTTTATCTAGATTCTTTAGTAACCGATATGGGGT
>CAKZPK010000091.1 GCA_937139035.1 uncultured Crocinitomix sp.
GGTAGAAATAAAAAATGATGGAGGAGTAAAGCTCGTACCTACCAAAATAACAATAGCTCCAAATTCTAAAAAAGAAATTAAGCAGTCTATTCAAACTGAAAAGTTAAAGAATAGTAAGTGGTGGGAATTTTGGAAGTAGAGCAAAACCCAATTTGTTCTGATCATATTTTGCAGCCTATTAAATTCGTGTTAACTTAACGTTATCTATTAATTAAGGCGTAGAATACACCGCAATAAAAACGTACCTTTAATAAAAAATTGAGAGTTAACATGAGTAGTTCTATATTGGTTATTGATGATGAGCAAGATATCCGTGTATTGATTAAATACAATTTGGAAAAAGAAGGGTTTATTGTTTCAGAAGCCGGGGATGGAGAAAAAGGATTGGAAATGGCTGTACAACAGGTTCCCGATCTAATTTTATTGGATGTAATGATGCCAGGAATGGATGGAATAGAAACCTGTGAAAAACTCAAAGCAATTCCAGGTTTGAAACATACAATGATTTGTTTTTTAACAGCCAGAGGCGAAGATTATTCACAAATTGCAGGGTTTGAAGCTGGGGCTGACGATTATATCACAAAACCAATCAAACCAAAATTGTTAGTAAGCAGAATATCTGCAATTCTAAGAAGAAAAGGAGCAGCTGGAGCTGGTGATGATGGTGATTCATCAGAGAATATAGAAAAGTCAATTACCATTGATCGTGAACGTTATTTAATTTCTAAGGAAGGGAACGAAATGTTCTTGCCACGTAAAGAATTTGAACTGCTAGCATTGTTGATGTCAAAACCTTCAAAGGTGTTTCATAGAGATGTGATTATGAATAGCGTTTGGGGAGCTGATGTTGTAGTAGGAGACAGAACAATTGATGTTCATATTCGAAAACTAAGAGAAAAAATTGGCGATACGCATATTGTGACGGTAAAAGGGGTAGGCTATAAATTTGAAGAATAGTTACGTTAAACCTTTACACCGAGTAAACAGATATCGTCTATCTGATCATTATTCCCTTTCCATTCATTAAAAGTAGATAGGATTACCTCTTTTTGAGCTTCCATAGGGAGTTGAGCATTTACTTGTATTAAATCTTTAAAGCGTTTAGAAGTATACTTTTTATTCTTTTCACCGCCAAACTGGTCTGCATAGCCATCCGAAAAAATAAATAATTGATCTCCCTTGTTTAATTGGATCTTATTTGTGGTGAAAGCAGTGCTAGTAGGGTAATTTCCTATAGGTTGTTTGTCTGGAAAATAATGCTCTACTTCTTTCGTCTCATTTCTTACTACCCAAAGCGGATTAAAAGCACCAGCCCATTCTAATGAATGTGTTTTTGTATTTAATAAACAAAGTGAAATATCCATGCCGTCATGTAATTCATCATTGCTTTTGTCAAAGTCACTAATTACGATATTGCGTGTTTTGTCTAAAACTGCTCCAGGTTCTTTTAGCTTAAATTCTCGCACGGCTCTATTTAATGCTCCAATGCATAGCATACTTGTCATGGCACCGGGTACACCGTGTCCCGTGCAGTCTGCCACTGCAAATAAAACATGATCCTCATCAACAGACTCTAGCCAATAAAAATCTCCCGAAACTCCAGCTTTAGGTTCGTAAATTAAAAAGGAATCGGGGAGGTGTTTTTTGATGAGGTCTAGCGTTGGTAATATGGCATTTTGAATTTTTTTAGCATAATTAATGCTATCGGCAATTTCATTGTATTGCGATTTTATGATTTGATTAGCACGCTCCAATTCAGTATTTTGCATTGACAAGGAATCACGCTCACGTTTAAACAATTCCTCAATGAATTCCTTTTCCAAGTTTTTTATGCTTGCGTTGGCATTGTCTCCAGTAAGCTTATTTTGCAATTTTTCAACCTCATCTAAATGCATGTGCGACTGTTTGAAATTTCCCATGGTTTTTTGGAAATTCGACAGTATTTTGTGGCAGGCCATTCGCTTAGGGATAGAGTCGATTGACTCTGATAGTTGAAGGGCTTTTAATGCTAATGTAATTGCAGTATTATTATCATTTTTTGCCGTTACACGTGCAAGAGAAAGTAGGCTGGTTATTAACGCAGGTTTAGTTTGCTGTTTATTCCTAATAATGTAGCTTTCTCTATAATAGTTTAAAGCTTTGTCATGGTCGTCATTTGCTTCAAAATAGAGTCCTAGCTCATGCAATACACGAGCTTCTTGCATCCACAGTCCGTTTTTTCGGCAAAATAACAATGCGCTTACAAAGTTTTCTAGGGCTTGTTTTTGACGCCCAGTTTTCATTAATACTCCACCAAGACCAATGACACAATAAGCATATGCATCTGGTGTCTCTCTTTTTGAAGATTTAATAATAGCAAGCGCTTTCGAATATTGAAATTCTGAATTTTTATAATCTTGTAAATCGAAATAAAAAATTCCTAAAAACCATTCTAGCCATAGGGCATCTTTATTATTGGCTCCAATAATTCGCAAGGCCCCAAAAACAAGTGAAATGGATTTGTTACGATCTCCTTTCGTCCAATAAATAGATGCGCGAACCGCCGTGGCTCTAGCAAACATAAACTCATTTTTGGTTGATTTTAAGATGCTGCAGCTTTGTGCTAATTGAACATGTGCCATAGTTAGGTTGTCCCTAAACCAATTTTGATACCCAAGTTCTAGCAATGCTACTCCTTTGCCTTCTTCGTAATTTATGTGTTCCGATAAGGTGAGTGCTTCGCGCGCTTTTTGTTTACATGATTTCCAAAAACGAATTTTATTGGTGTAGCAATAGGTTAACAATTCTTCTACCTCTTGCTTCTTTTTTTCAAAATTTACAGGATCGATTGATTTGATATTGTTAATAGGTAATATGCTCACGCGCTATTTTTATGTTATTCTAAATCTACCGATTTAATTGAGAATAACTGAGCTTATTCGACGAACAATCGAATTCTAACTACTATTCACAGGCAGTGTTATTTCTAATAATACTGATTTTAACCATCTTCTGTTTATAAAATTTTAGTGTAAGAGCACTAAAATTTTATAAATTTGGAAGTATGACTGGTACTAATCAAAAAATTCTGAGAGCCGCACGTGTATTGTTTAATGAACACGGTGTAGCAAAAGTTAGCCAACGTACAATTTGCGACCATATCGCAATAAGTCCTGGAAATTTAACTTATCATTTTAAAAAGAGAGATGATATAATTGAAGCGCTCTATTTTGAGTTAGCTGAAGCTATTGAAGCGCAAATGGAATTGGCTGAAAAATCAGAACTGAATTTGGATGGTTTGGCAGAACTAACAAAAGCAACCAACAAAATTCTTTTTGAGAACCGATTTTTTATGATTGACTTTATACAAGTTCTAAGATCCAATCGTAAAATTAAAAAGCATTATACGACCTTAAGTTCTAAACGCCTTGCACTTATTAAACGCATAGTGGAGAACTTAGTTAAAAATGGTGAAATGCGTGAGGAAGAACTTCCGAATGAATATGATTATTTGTTTAAAAGAGCGCAGTTGTTTGGAGATTTTTGGATTGCCTCAATTGGCACAACTACGGAAGATGTGATGCTGAAACATTCACGCATTTATACCGACAGTTTTATGCAGTCATTCTATCCTTATCTTACTAAAAAAGGGAAAGAAAAGTTTTTAAAATTATAGAATCAATTACAATCGAATAAGAATAGATTTAATTAAAAAAGCATTTCACCAATAGGTAAAATGCTTTTTTTATAGGTTATAAAACATGAAAAGGGTCTCGGCTAACCGAAACCCTTTTTCTTTCGAAAATCTTTATTAAACTATAGTCCTAATGTCCAACCAGCTGTCCAGTCAGATCCTGAACTAACAGCACCTACATAGTTTGCATTATCAAACCAAGTACCCCAAGCAGTTGGGTCACCAGCTCCAGTTGCAGCGCCTTGTCGGGGAAGTCGTCGATCAAGGCCAGGTCCACGCCCACGAACCTGTGGCGGTGGATCTCTTTGTCGACGCCGGGCACGATGGGACCTGTCCAGGCGGGCATGTGGCAGTCCT
>CAKZPK010000092.1 GCA_937139035.1 uncultured Crocinitomix sp.
TAAACTTCTTTATTTTTGTGAAGAATAATTAACGAAATACAAAAGAGATGTTTGGAAACGGAATGATGAAAAAAATGCAAGCCATGCAGGAAAAAGCAGAGGAAGCAAAAGAGCGATTGAATCACATCAAATTAATAGGAGAGGCGAAAGAAGGAGCTGTACGAATTGAAGTAAACGGAAACGGTGTAATCACCAACCTATCTTGGAAAGATGAGCTGCAAGGCGAAGAATTAAAACAGTTAATTATTACAGCTGCTAATCGTGCATTAGAACAAGCGAATAGAACTAAGGAAATGGAAATGGCACAAGCTGCTAAAGGCATTATCCCTGGAATGTAGATGTCTTCGACATTATCTCTATGTTATTACTTTTTTAGATATTTCATCTAAAAAGCTTTTACACAAAAGTTAATTAAGATAAGCAGTGCTGTTAAAGAAAACAGTGCTATGATAATCTTTGCTCCTTTCCGAAATTTAAATTGCAGGTGTAGTATTGCAAAAATTAGTGTTGCAATTAATGGAATAGTAGCTGGAAAGAGTTGAATGCTTTCTAAAAAATCTCCGTGAATTAATAAGTCTACTGATCGCTGGAAACCACAACCTGGGCATTCAATACCTAGCGTAGATTTCCAATGACAATCAAGCATAAAACTTAATAACGATAGTAATTGAAACCGCCATTCGATCCAACTAAAATCACTACAAAAAGAATGTAAAGTAAAAATAAAGCAGAAAGCGATAAGCCAATTATTGCACAGATTTTACCAGCGTTCGAATTGTTAAACGAGAATTGATATTTTGCACGGTTAGAATTATATAAAGCTTTGTCAGATTTGTGTAATGATAAAGCAATTACTCCCATAATGATTCCTGGAATAGCGTAAAGCCAGCAGGTTACTATTGAAAGGATTCCTAATACAAGAACGGCAGTGGCATTAGGTAATGCCTGCGGATAATTGTTTGAATCATCAGAGTTAAAATCATCAATTTCTTCGAAATCGCTCATAGTTGTTTGCTTATCGTTAATGGATCAATCTTTGATCATTTTATAATGAAAATAGATTGTGAATGCGGAGCAAATGTACTCTTTTTTAGTTACTTTCAATTAATGGATTTAATATTATTAATTGCCGTTTCATTTGGGGCAAGTTGGTTAACATTTTTTTGCGGTTTTGGGCTAGGAACTATGTTAACTCCAGTTTTTTATCTTCTGTTTAAAGACATGACCCTTGCTATTGCGGCAACTGCAATTGTTCATTTTTTGAATAATGTTTTCAAGTTTTTATTGATGAAAAGGAATGTCAATTGGAGTGTTGCAATACCGTTTGGTGTTGCTGCTATACCTGCGGCATTTTTAGGTGCATTTTTGGCAACACAAATTGATAATCAAATTATTTACGGATACGAGTTGTTTGGGCGAATAATGCAGGTTGATTTATTGAATTTTGTATTTGGATTAATTTTGGTTGCATTTGCGTTAATTGAACTTGTTCCGGCATGGAGCATTGCTTTTTCTAAAAAAAGTTTGTGGTTGGGTGGACTAATAAGTGGTTTTTTTGGAGGGCTTTCTGGTCATCAAGGAGCTTTGCGAACGGCATTCTTAATTAAATACAATTTGAAAAAAGAAGTATTTATTGCAACAGGAATTATGGTGGCATTAGTTATTGATGTGGTGCGCACATCTGTCTATGCAACAAGTTTTGATTATGCAGCAATTAGTGAAAATTGGTGGCTTATTCTGTTGTCTTTAATAGGTGCGCTGGTTGGTGCAATAACCGGTAAATTATTTTTGAAAAAAATCAAACTTGAAATGCTGAATGTAGTAGTTGCAATTGCAATGCTGGTTTTTGGTGTTACTTTAGCGGGGGGAATATTGAATTAAAATGACAAAGCAAGAGATTAGAAAAAAATACAAAGCATTAAGAAAAGAATTTGCTGTTACGGAATTAGAGCAGTGGTCTTTGGCCATTTTTGAATTAGCTAAAAAGACATTTGAATTAGAGGGGAAGAAGATAAGCGTTTTTCTACCAATTGAGCGCTTTGCAGAAATTAACACTTGGCCTTTTTTAAATGAGATTAATGCCAATTTTTATTTACCTGTTATTAATGGTAAAAACGAATTGGTGCATATAAAATATGAAGATGCTAATCAAATTGAGGTGTCAAGTTGGGGAATTCCTGAACCAACCTATGGCGACACAATTATGCCAAGTGAATTAGATTATGTTTTAGTACCTCTATTAGCGATTGATAAAAAAGGATTTCGGGTAGGTTATGGCAAAGGGTTTTACGATCAGTTTTTGTCTAATTGTTCGCCTAATTGCCAGTTTATAGGTTTGAGTTACTTTGATCCGATTGAGAAGATTGATGACTTACACGAGGCTGATATTCCGTTACATATTTGCGTGACTCCAAAAAGTATTATTCAGTTTTAAATTGCATTAATGCAACAGCATCAGGGAAAATTTCATTTACTCATTTTATTTTTTTTACCAACAATTTTGGTCTCAATTTTCATTGTGAAAAGTTGGCTATTAACCACTGTAATAGGATTTTTGCTTCTTGGACTGATTATTGTTATCTTTCGGAAAAGAGAAAAATAATTTGAATGCTGTAAGCAATTATAGTTTAATACGACAATCATTAACAACACATAAATTATGAAAAAAATATTATTACTAAGCCTCCTGATTCTTTCAGGAATGTCATTTGCCTCAGACCAACCAGATCACAGTATTTTTGATCGGTTTTTACAAAAATATGTAAGTTCATCTGGTAAGGTTAATTACAAAGGAATGAAAATGCAAATGGATTCATTGGATGCTTATATTACTGAGTTGAGAGGTACATATCCGTCAAGTGATTGGAGTAGAAATGCAAAAAAAGCGTATTACGTTAATGCTTACAACGCTTATACTTTAAAACTAGTATTAGTTAAATACCCATTAAAATCTGTAAAAGATGCTTCTTTTAGTGGGAAAGATATCTGGTCTGTAAAGTTGGTGAAATTAGGTGATAAGACCTTTACTTTAGCGCATGTAGAGAATGAGATTTTAAGAAAAATGAAAGACGCAAGAATTCACTTTGCCATTAACTGTGCTTCTTATTCTTGCCCTCGAATTTGGAATCATGCTTTTACTGAAGATAATATTAGCTCAAGAATGACTCGTTTAACAAAGGAGTATATTAATAATCCTAAGCATAATGTTATTACACCTAAGAAAATTCAAATTTCTAAAATTTTCGATTGGTATTCTACAGACTTTGTGAAAGACGATCAAACACTAATTCAATATTTGAATAAATACTCAAAAATTAAAATTAACGAAAACGCAAAAGTTGAATACCTTCCATATAATTGGTCATTAAATGAGTAATACAACAGTACAAAAACGCCTGAGTGTAAAAGCTCAAATCGATTTATTAAATCAATCAGCTGCAACTGGAACATCCTTCGTTTCTAAAATGAAGGATTGTGGCGCATTTCCTCTAAAACCAAAAGGGTTGGAGATTATGCAGATTAATGTTGGTTACATGTGCAACATGGAATGCACGCATTGTCATGTTGACTCTTCTCCAAGAAGAAAAGAAATTACGCCTAAGCATATTTTAGAAAAATGTTTAGAGGTAATAGATGCAAATCCAACAATTAAGACAGTAGATTTAACTGGAGGTGCTCCAGAAATGAATCCAGATTTTAAGTGGTTGATTGAGGAGTTGGCGAAGCGTGATTTGGAAACAATTATCAGAAGTAATTTAACCATTTTGGTTGAAGGGAAATTCAAGACATATCCTGAGTTTTTAGCTAAACATAAAGTGACAATTATTTCTTCATTACCCTGTTATACTGAAGAGAATACGGATGCTCAAAGAGGAGATGGTACTTTTAACAGGTCAATACAAGCCTTGAAAATCTTGAACGAATTAGGTTATGGTCGACAAGCGGATTTGCCTTTACATTTAGTATACAATCCTGGTGGTGCATTTATTGCTCCAAGCCAAGCCAAGCTGGAGGATGATTATAAAAGAGAGC
>CAKZPK010000093.1 GCA_937139035.1 uncultured Crocinitomix sp.
TAGTTAGCCACACTGCTAACAGCGCTAAAGTTGTAATGATTAATCCTACTGGTAAAAAAGTCATTTATACTTATGAACTGACTGACGGGAAGTATGATGTTGATTTAGGAATTAGTTTCAAAGGTTTTTCTGATAGAGATGCCGCAGATTTAGATTTCGTGTCTGACTTTAAACTACTTTCAACTGAAAAACACTTACCATCAGAACAACGTGTAAGTACTTTATTCTATAAGTACGAAGAAGATTCTTACGATTACTTATCAATTGCTGGTGATGATGAAGAAGAGCTTGAAGAAACAACACAATGGGTAGCTTATAAGCAAAGTTATTTCTCAGCTATTTTAATGAGCAAAACGGGGTTCAAACCTGGTGATGGTTCTAAAATTGAGGTTATCAACCTAGATGAGTCAGACACAACTTATATCAAACAATACAAGTCTAATCTAGACTTAGGAATTACTAACATCAACAATACAGTTGAATTAGAATGGTATTTTGGACCAAATGATTATGATGAATTAGCGACATACGAAAACGGAAGTGAAGATGTTGTAGACCTTGGTTGGGGACTATTCAGATGGATTAATGTTTATTTCATGCGTCCTATTTTCCTATGGATCTTAGGTTGGGGAGTTGGAGCAGGAATCGCTATTTTGTTATTGACAGTGTTTGTAAAACTATTATTAAGCCCTGTAAACTATAAAATGTACAAATCATCAGCAATGATGAAGGTATTGCGTCCAGAAATAGAGAAAATCACTAAGAAATTCCCTAAGAAAGAAGACGCAATGAAAAAGCAACAGGAGACCATGGCGCTTTATAGGGAAACTGGAGTTAGTCCAATGGCAGGTTGTGTTCCTATGTTGGTTCAAATGCCTATCCTATTTGCTATTTTCCGATTATTCCCATCAGAAATTGGATTACGTCAAAAAGGATTCCTTTGGGCAGAAGATTTATCAACTTATGACTCTGTACTTAACTTAGGGTTTGATATTCCTTTCTATGGAGATCACGTAAGTTTATTCACCCTTTTAATGGCAGCAACTACATTATTGTATACACATTACAATAGCAACAATATGCAGCAGCCAACAATGGAAGGAATGCCAAACATGAAATATATCATGTACTTCTTCCCGTTCATGATGATATTCTTCTTTAACAGCTACTCTTCAGGATTGAGTTATTACTACTTCATTTCAACATTAATGACGATTGGAATTATGTTCTCTATCAAGAAATTCATGTTAGATGAAGATAAAATTCATGCTAAAGTTGAAGCTAATAGAGCAAACCCAAAGAAGAAAAAAGGTAAATCTAAGTTTCAACAGCGATTAGAAGAAGCGCAGAAAATGCAGCAAGATAAACAAAAGAACAAGAAAAGATAAAACGCAAATACCAGACTAAATTTGGATTGCGCTTATACCAATTTTAAGGTATTTTGTCGAATAGTGAGTAAAATGGAGTTTTGAGACTTCAAAAAGCCGTAACTTTGTACCGCATGGAAAAAGAAAAAAGCACCTCAACAGCTATACCAGCATTTGTTCCACCGAAATTTTCGACGAAAGTTGGAACGGAATTTAATGCAACGTTAAAAAAACGTGTTCGGGCTTACTTTAAGGACAATAATATCTCAAAATATGCCAATGCTAACATGAAGTTCAAAACGGTCTTTATGTTGTCGCTATACTTTGTCCCGTACTTTTTAATGATTACTGGAACAGTGTCTAACATTTGGGGAGTAATTCTTTGTTGGGCACTTCTTGGGTTTGGAATGGCAGGAATAGGAATGACAATCATTCATGACGCCAACCATGGAGCTTATTCAAAAAACAAGACGGTTAATTATTTGTTAGGGCGTTGCGTTAACCTTGTAGGGGCATTTGCACCAACTTGGAAAATACAACATAATGTATTACATCACACCTACACTAACATTCAGCATTTTGATGAAGATGTTGATCCACCAGTTCCAATTATTCGATTTACACCACACGATAAGTATCGTAAAATTCACCGATTCCAGTTTTTATATGCTTGGTTTTTCTATAGCCTAATGACTGTATCTTGGATAACGATTAAAGATTGGCAACAATTATTTCGTTATAAGAAGATGGGGTTAACTAAAAATGAAAATGAGAAATTCTCTTCATTATTCATGGAGTTGCTTATTTCTAAAGTATTTTACTACACTTACATCCTCGTATTACCTATCATTTTCTTAGACATTCCTTGGTGGGGTATTGTATTATTGCTTTTATTGAAGCAAATGATTTCAGGATTCACGTTAGCAATTGTTTTTATTCTTGCTCATGTAGTACCAGATACTGCTTTCCCTAAACCGGATAAAGATTTAAAGATGGAGAACAGTTGGGCTATTCATCAATTAGAGACAACTTCAAACTTTAGTCCTAAAAGTAGAATATTTCAATGGTTTATTGGTGGACTTAACTTTCAGGTTGAACATCACCTATTCCCCAATATTTGCCATGTGCATTATAAAAAACTATCTAAAATAGTTAAAGAAACAGCCTTAGAATTCGGGCTACCGTATTATTCTGAACCAACATTTTTAAGCGCTGTTCGAAGCCACTCTAAAATGTTGTACAAGCTTGGAAAGCCCACTGCGAGTTAAATTTTTGAATCATCCATGATGGACTGTTCATAAAAGAAACGTGGTTACAAAGCCTATCGTACTAAAAAGGTTACCTTTGTAGCTCAAGAAACTTAAAAATAAAATGGAGAACAAGACGCAAGTATTAAAGCCCATTAAATTTTCACCGAAAATTGGTCGCGATTTCAATTCGACATTGAAAAAAAGAGTTCGAGCATATTTCAAGGATAATAATATATCTAAGTATGCCAATGCTAATATGAAAATCAAAACGATTTTCATGATTACTTTATACCTTACACCGTATTTTTTAATGTTAACAGGTGTAGTTACCAATATTTGGTTAATTGCTGCATGTTGGGCTGTTATGGGATTAGGAATTGCAGGGATTGGATTATCAATCATGCATGATGCCAACCACGGAGCTTATTCAAAAAATGAAAACGTCAATTATATCATTGGGCGTATTGTTAATCTAGTAGGAGGTTATGCTCCTACATGGAAAATACAGCACAATATCTTACATCATACTTATACCAATATTCATGGTTATGATGAGGATGTTTCTCCTGCTGTTTCACTATTGCGTTTTTCGCCTGCTGACAAACATATCCCTATTCACAGGTTTCAATTCATTTACGCTTGGTTTTTCTATAGCCTTATGACTGTAATGTGGATGACTACGAAAGATTTTCAACAGTTATTTCGCTATAAAAAAATGGGACTTACTAAAACTGAAAGTGCCAACTTTGGAAAGTTACTTTTTGAATTGGTAACAAGTAAGCTTATCTTTTATGTATATGTAATTATAATTCCAATCCTTGTTTTAGACATTCCTTGGTGGGCTACTCTTGGGTTTGTACTTATGATGCAGCTAATTGCAGGATTTATATTGGCGATTGTTTTTCAACCAGCGCACGTTGTTCCTGAAACTAATTTCCCGGTTCCTGAAAAAGATTTGACGATTGAAAACAACTGGGCTATTCATCAGTTGGAAACAACCTCTAACTTTGCTCCAAAAAGTACAATCTTATATTGGTTAGTTGGAGGATTAAATTATCAAGTAGAGCATCATTTATTCCCGAATATTTGTCACGTACACTATAAAAAACTTTCTAAAATTGTTAAAGCAACTGCAGAAGAGTTTAGTGTACCTTACCACTCGGAGCCTACTTTTTTTAGCGCACTAAGAAGCCACGGAAAAATGCTTAAGCAATTGGGTGTTGCACCAAAAGCAGAAGCTACTTCATAATTCAAATCACGTTAAGAACTTCCACCACATTAATTGGAATACTCACCGTTACATTTGATCTCTAAATGAAAACATCAGTTAAATACGGAATTTTCTTTGCCCTGTTGTGGATCATAGTTGTACTATGCGCTTTTTTGACAGGACATTCTGTTGATTTTTTCTTAATCTCAGAAATCCTTAGTCTCCTCTTATTAGTTGGAGCCATATTTTTAGGCCTATTCATGACTAAAAAAGAAAAGGGATATGAAAAAGTTAATGCATTAGAAGATTTTAAAGTCGCCATGCAATCAGGAATTGTGTTTACAATTGTTGTTACAGGCTTTATTTATGTTTACCATAACCAGATAGATCCTTCAGTTAAACAAACCTTTATTGACCAACGGACAGAAGCATTACATGCTGAATATCCAGATGAAGCAAGCTTTATAGAATTACAGGCTATTGACCCTAAATGGGAATCATTTAGTTATGATGATTTTATTGAAAATCAAGAAGATCAGGCAACCTCATTTATTGGACCATTTTTCACCTCTTTCTTCCATTTAATGGTGTTGTTCATGTTTTCCCTCTTCTATTCTTTTTTCGTAATGCTAGTCATACGAAAAATAATTTTGAGGCAATAGAGAAATCCTTACGATTCTATCAGTTCTTTTGCAAAAGCATTTAAATCCACACCGTGGAAATTTCCTGAGCTCATTAATAGCAAATTAGCATTTTCCCATGTTGTATCTCTAAGACGTGCTACTATTTCGTCAGAATCAGTGTACACTGTAACATTATCGGTTCCAAATGCAGTCTTAACCATTTCGACAGAGATAGGGTCTAGTTTTTTGTGTTTTACAACATCATGTGAAAAATAGACCAATGCCTCATCAGCTTCTGCCATGCAGTTTTTATAATGTGGTAAAAAATCTTTTTTTAATGATGAAAACGTATGAAGTTCCATACATGCCACCAATTTTCTATTTGGGTATTGTTGTTTAACAGCTGCAACTGTTGCCTTCAACTTGGAAGGTGAGTGCGCAAAATCTTTATAACCATTACAAGTTGCATTAGATGCGATTAACTCTAATCGTTTAGCCGCCCCTTTAAAACTCTGAATTGCTCCATAAAAATCAGCATCAGAAACACCAATTTGGTTCAGCATTAGCTTAGCCCCCAATATATTTTGCAAATTATGGTTACCAAATACATTTAATGGAATGCGGTTACCTTCACTCAAAATAGATGTTTTACCGTCCACTAACTCATGCTCAGGTATTGAGTACCCTATTGAAGCAATATCTGAACGCAATTGAGGTATAATTTGTTTTATAGAAGCATCCTCTTCAAAATAAATCAAACAGCCGTTTGGTTCAATTTTGTCCGTGAAAATTTTAAACTGGTCAACATAATTATCAAAGGTTGGAAACACATTAATATGATCCCAGGCAATTCCGCTAATCAATGCGACATGCGGTGCATACCAATGAAATTTAGGCCTTCTATCGATTGGAGAAGACAAATATTCATCTCCCTCAATTACGATATATTCAGCATCTGACAATTGCACCATACAATCAAACCCTTCTAAAAGGGCACCAACCAAATAATCGGTTTCAATATTCAATTGATCCATTATGTGCAACAACAT
>CAKZPK010000094.1 GCA_937139035.1 uncultured Crocinitomix sp.
TCAATTTTTCTTCGAATGTTACAATTGTAACCTAAAACAAATGATTAAGTAGCTACGATTTTGTTTTGCAAAATGGCGTAATCTGAAAAGCCAGCATTAAACAGAGTAAGAAAATTTATAATAACTAATTATGGGATTTTATATGAAACAACCGGTTGACCCGGCAAAAACAACAGCAACTTATTTATGGACAGGATTAAATACTCCTGGCGTATTTCTTATCCAAGTAGAAGGAGAAGCACCTAACTTTACATCAGGGTTTACTTTAGTGCGCGATCCGCATTTTGTGGGTGGATTAAAAATCGACTCAATGGGATGGACAGGACCACGTGGGGAAGGTTCAACACCATATGTTTCTAAAGGATCATTTCCTGGGCAATTTTATCCAAGAATTGTAGTTTCTGGGGCAAATGGAGATTTCGTTATAGACGTTAAAGAAATTCCTCACGATCAAGTAGATGATTACATGAAATCAAACGCCTAACGACAACTCATTTCATTTTAAAGAAACCATCTTCTTTAAAAAGAGGGTGGTTTCTCTTTTACTTTAATTGATTTAATAAATTTTGAGCTCTCTTTTTAAACTGAGCCGTGCTATTGTTCTGCTGCACTTCCAAACATTCACGCAATTCATTTTTTAACTCAGGATATTTCTGTGTTAACGCAGTTAGTGGAATTAGTGCTCGAGATTTTGTAGTAACATTAACATTGGCAGATTGAAGCAACTTGAATAATAAATCAATAGCATCAGCTTCGTTTTCTATTGGGACACCAGCAAGCCCCCAATAGGTTGCAAAAGACTGTTCAAAGTCAAAAGTTGTAACCTCTTTTCTAATGGCGTAAAGTTGCGGTAGAGACTTATTAAATGTTGCAGAATCTGTTTTTGCAATGCCGCTCAATAACCACGAAAACGGAAGAGCAATTGCTCTTTTCTCCAATAAAAGTGGAGTGAGTAATGAAAGTGGTATTTTTTTCTTTACTATATGCTTAACCCAGTTTTGCCGTTGCATAGCGTTGCAACCTGGTAGTTCTTCTTTCAATTGAGATAAAAATAGAGTTGACATCTAACTTTACGAGTTTTTTACTTACTCATTATTTTTTGTAATTACCGTAGTTTAACTCCAATTGGGCGCTCAAGTTTATAATTCTGTCAATTCCCTTGTTTGAAAATCCATTTGGATATTCATCTACTATGTTATCGTCTTGAAAAGATAAAGGAATTGTAGAAGTGAGGTAGTTACAATCCAAACACACGTTTATCACAACTTTTGCTTTCAAACCTTCAAAAAACACAAACCCAAGATGAGGTTCAAAACATGCACTTATTTCTTCGCCATAGGTTGATTTATCTGTGACCAATGTTGTTAGCTCTTCAATTGCACGACTATTCAGTGTCACCTGTTTCGTAACAAAAGGTGAAAATCCATTTTTTTTCGTGTCGAATACTGTTTGATGCATTTCTGAACTTCCATCAAAATCATAAGCAATTACTTTGTCAAATGAAATGGTGTCAAAAGGGGAAGGATAGCTCTGTTGTATGTTATTTGTTGGACAATCTCTAAGAAATTTAATCAGCTCGGATTCCTCAATATACTGAGATGAATTATTGTGATTTTCATTTTCTTCAGTTGTTAATTGTGGAGATTCTATTGTCGGTTTTGGATCTTTAGCTCCATTCAAACAAGAGAAAGTAATAGCACCCAAGACCAATACGAGATATACTGTTGTTAATTTTATTTTCACGTTATTTCTAAAAAGTTCGAATTGTTAGTGTATCGAAAAATAGTGAATTAAATTCAGAGTTTGTCGCCAACTTTATTTTTAGGTTTGGGAATTAGTCAACGTACCAATCTGCTATATCACAGTTAGATCCACTATCGTAATGTTCAAGATAGAAATTGTCTTCAATTTTTTTCCAATCATTTCTGTTGACGGAATCATTTAAAGGAATGACATAATTCAGGCATTGAGAGAAAAAACCACGGTAGATCAGTTTGACAATATTTTCTTCTATAGAATAACTTTTGCAGTTAACAGCCTTTATTTTATGAATTAATAGACTCATTTCATTGGGCGAAATGTCATGGTAACTAATCAACCTATTTACTAAATGATGCTCCAAATTCCCACTAAAAGAAATTTGCCAATTTGTATGTGTTGACCAAGCCCCATTTTTTAATACTCGAATTGAGTTGGTGTCGGTAAAAACAATGTCTTGAATATTGTCAGTTTTATCTTCCCCAGCAAAAAAGGATGAGTAAGTATCGTGATGATAATCAATGCCAAGAGTGTCTGTTAATGAGAAGTAAAGTTGATCTCCATCAGATAGAAAGAAGTCTTCTAAATATTGAACGTTTGAATTGTACTTTTGAAATTCTTCAAACCGCCCTTTATTGTTATGAAAGTTTTCAATCATTTCAGTTTCAGCTTCCATAATATATGGAGTATGATCAATATAGGCTTGTCGCAATTCATACCAATACCATCCTCCATATGTAAGTATACTGATTAGTATAAGAGCTACGCCAAGTTTTTTGAGCATAGTTCTAAAATAGAAATATTATAATCGAGAAAGGTACTTTTTAGAAAAGACTTTTCAAATCAACGTCTACCAAATTAGGTACTGTCACTTTAAGGTTTGGGGTTCGCTCCATTTCACGTTTAATAGCGAAAATAGCACCTTTATTTCTTGCCCAACTACGGCGAGAAATTCCGTTATTTACATCCCAATGTAACATCATTTTTAAACGACGATCAGAATCTTCACTACCATCTAATAACATTCCAAAACCACCATTAATAACTTCTCCCCAGCCAACGCCACCACCATTGTGAATAGAAATCCAAGTGGCACCACGGAAACCGTCACCAATTACATTTTGAATAGCCATATCAGCTGTGAATTTTGACCCATCATAAATGTTGGATGTTTCACGGTATGGTGAATCTGTTCCAGAAACATCATGATGATCGCGACCTAAAACAACTGGGCCAATTTTACCTGCTTTAATAGCATTGTTAAATGCTTCAGCAATTTTGATACGGCCTTCAGCATCTGCATATAAAATACGTGCTTGTGATCCTACCACTAGTTTATTTTCCTGGGCGCCTTTAATCCATTGGATATTATCAGCCATTTGTTGCTGAATTTCAGCTGGCGAATTTTGTCTAATTTCTTCTAATACATCACAGGCAATTTGATCTGTCATGGCTAAGTCTTCAGGTTTTTCAGAAACGCAAACCCATCTAAATGGCCCAAATCCGTAATCAAAACACATAGGTCCCATGATGTCTTGAACGTAAGATGGGTATTTAAAGTCAATACCATTTTCCGCCATAATATCTGCACCAGCGCGGCTAGCTTCTAATAAGAAGGCATTACCATAATCAAAGAAATATGTTCCTTTTGCTGTGTGTTTATCAATCGCAGCAGCGTGCTTTCTTAATGTCTCTTGAATTTTCTCTTTGAATAAGTCAGGTTCGTTTGCCATCATTTCATTGGCAGCGTCAAATGCTATTCCTGTAGGGTAATAACCGCCGGCCCATGGATTATGAAGTGAAGTTTGATCAGATCCCAAATCAATAAAAATATCTTCTTGATCAAATTTTTCCCAAACGTCCACAACATTACCTTGATAGGCAATTGACACCACTTCTTTATTTGCTTTTGCTTCTCGCACTCGTGTGCATAACGCATCCAAATCAGTAATTACTTCATCAACCCAACCTTGCGAATGACGTGTTTCTGTTGCTTTAGGATTAACCTCTGCTGTAACAGAAACTACTCCTGCAATATTACCAGCTTTAGGTTGTGCGCCACTCATGCCACCTAATCCTGCAGTTACAAATAATTTACCTGCTGTAGTTCCGTCACCAGGAAGTTTTCTACAAGCATTAAGTACGGTAATTGTTGTTCCATGTACAATTCCTTGTGGCCCAATATACATATAAGACCCGGCTGTCATTTGTCCATATTGACTAACACCTAACGCATTCATTTTTTCCCAATCATCCGGTTTTGAATAATTTGGAATAACCATTCCGTTAGTGACAACTACGCGTGGCGCATCTTTATGCGAAGGGAATAATCCCATTGGATGACCAGAGTACATAGTTAATGTTTGTTCTTCTGTCATTTCAGACAAATATTGCATGCACAATAAGTATTGCGCCCAATTTTGAAAAACAGCACCATTTCCTCCGTAAGTAATTAACTCATGCGGATGTTGCGCTACAGCATAATCCAAATTGTTTTGAATCATAGCCATAATAGATTTTGCCTGCTCAGATTTTCCAGGATATTCATCTATCGGACGCGCGTACATTGTATAATCTGGACGATAACGGTACATGTATATTCTACCGTATGTCTTTAATTCTTCTGCAAATTCACTGGCTAATTCTGCATGTTGATCTTTTGGGAAATAACGCAACGCATTTTCCAAAGCCAATACTTTTTCTTCCTTTGAAAGTATTTCCTTTCGCTTAGGAGCATGATTAATAGTTGGATCATAATCCTTTTTTTGGGGAATTACATTTGGAATTCCTGCTTGTATTGCTGCTTTAATTTCTTCAACTGTCATGCCATGTGATTTGTGAGCGAATTTAAGCATAATGCAGCATTTTTTTTAATGGTTGAGGTGAAAGAATTCATTTTAATCTTACTGTATTTTCAGTCGAGTGCTTTATATTTGGATGCATCATATCTAAATCAATTATGTCTATGTCCTTTTTATTCAAGATTTTGCCGGTATTAATGATCTCCGTTTTCTTTGTGTTTACGAGTTGTAGTGAAGATAAGAAAAGTAGAGATTGGATTGAAGATCTAGGAACTTCTCAAAATAATTCTGAGCCTACTGTATCTTCCAGTGTCCCTAATATTGAAGGAGATTGGATTCAGGTTAAAATGGAGTTTTCATCTCCTTTTAATGGAGACAATGTAGCGAATGTTGATTTTGAAAATCAGGTGATTTGGTCTTTTAGTAAAGACAGTCTTAAGTTGTTTGAATATCCAAAATACCAATGGGCGCACGTTCCTTACCATTGTAAAGATAACACGGTATTATTTAAACAGGCAAATGATGTACCTGCAGATGTCGTTCATGTTTTTGAGCAAATTGGAGACACGATTAAATTCACAAATACGCAAGGTCCAATAACTAACTACGTTTATTTCGTACCGTTTGAAGAAGATGAAAACCTAGCCTTGTTAAAAGAAAGCAAGATTAATTGGGATGTTGTACTAGAGGAGGATTGGGAATTTTTTAATGTTCGGCAATTGCCAGGGTTTGATGCCGTTTCATTTGATGAGTTTACACCACCTTCAGATATGACAAAAAAAGCGCTCACTTCAACTAAATATGAGATAGATGGTGACGTGATTTCCTACAACGCTCAGGGGAGCGATTATGATTTGAAATTTATTGATTTACATGAATGGCTAGATACTTTTTATTTCTCTCTTGAGATAATTGAGGCGGATAGTTCTTTTAACAAAGC
>CAKZPK010000095.1 GCA_937139035.1 uncultured Crocinitomix sp.
AAAATCTTTAGAATTGGAATTTAAACTAGAATATACGGTTAAGACTGATAAGGATACGAATATGTTTCAAAGGAAGCATTTTGAAAAATTAGAATCTTTATTGAGAAAAGACAGTGACGGAAACCATTTAGAAGTAGTTGACTTCAAGAATTCGAAGCTTAAAAACCTTAATTTAAGTGGGCTAGATTTATCTAATTTTAACTTTAGCAAATCTTACCTAAAGAACATTGATTTTTCAAATTGTATATTAAACAAATGTAATTTTGAGAAGGCTACAATTCAGTCTTGTGATTTTTCTGATGTTTATATGAAACCGGGTTCTTTATTCCATATAAAAGCAAATGACTGTAATTTCTCAAATGCAACCTTAAGCGGATACTTAAAATGGATGGAAGTTGAAAATTGCGATTTTAGCAACGCTACCTTTGGTGGACTCATGACTGGCGTAAACTTTAGTTCTTGCAAAATGGATAATTATAAAACAGACGGGCATACTGAATTGAGCGGACTGATCCTTCCAGATTAAATTAATTAAGTTCTTTTATTGCCTCCATTTGATTCTCGATTATATTAGCGTCCTTACTTAAACAAGTCATGACAAAACAGCTAAAAACATACTTTAATTGGAGTTCAGGTAAAGACTGTGCTCTCGCTTTTTATCATTTAAAACAGGACAAAAATTTCAATATTGATTTATTGCTAACCTCCGTTAACAACCATCATGACCGTGTTTCAATGCATGGCTTGCGCCGCGAACTACTAAAACGCCAAACAAAAGCAATTGGCCTTCCTGTTACTACAATCGAACTTCCTGAAGAGCCAAGTATGGAAGATTATAATCAAATCATGGGAAAAGTAGTGGATGAATTAAAAGCTAATGCTTATACCGACTGCGGATTTGGTGATATTTTTTTAGAAGATTTACGCCAATATCGTGAAAAGCAATTAAATGCACACGGCATAAAGTGTCATTTTCCGTTATGGAAAAAGGATACAAAAGCCGTGATTAAAGAATTTATAGATTTAGGTTTTAAGGCAGTGGTTATTTGCATTAAATCTGACTTGTTAGCCGAATCATTTGTTGGTAGAGAAGTTGATGAAGCCTTTGTAAATGACCTTCCTGACAATGTTGATCCATGTGGTGAGAATGGTGAGTTTCATACCTTTTGTTATGATGGTCCAATTTTTAATGAACCTGTTAATTTCACTGTAGGAGAAAAGGTTTTTAGAGCTTATAATAATCCGCAAAAAGACGAGCAACATTCCAATGCAGACAAGATAGGGTTTTGGTTTTGTGACCTTGTTCCGGCCTAGTTATTAATACAATTAGGAGTTAAAAGCTTCCCCCCTTCTAAACCGACAATTGAATAAAGCCGCTTAGCCTGCGCAAATAACTGCTTATATAATATTGTGCTCCTATTCAAGACTATTTTCATAACTTCATTATCCAAACCAATTTGACATGAACCAAAAAAAATTGCAATTACTATTGAGCACCGCATTCATTTTTTGCGCAGCTTTAGCAAGTGCCCAATCTACTTTTCGTGTAAAAGGTACAGTTTCATCTGAAAAAGAAGTGGTTCCATTTGTAACTGTATTAATTAAATCAAGTAAAGATTCTTCAGTTGTAAAATTTGGAGCGACAGACACATTGGGTGTGTTCAACATTTCTGGAGTTCCTAACGGGACTTATTTTGCAAGAGTTTCATCTATTGGATTTGAAAACTTTAGTTCATCACAATTTACAATTAACGGAAAATCACAAGACCTTGGCGCAGTAGAAATGAAACCTGATGCTGATTTAGAAGCCGTGCAAGTTTTACAACTTCGACCAATAATAGAAGTGCATCCTGACAAGACAGTTTTTAACGTAGACAATACTCTTAACGCTACCGGCTCAAACGGATATGATTTATTACGCAAGGCACCAGGTGTTATAATTGACAATAATAACAACATTATTGTAGAGGGAAAATCAGGTGTTCAGGTTTATATTGATAATAAACCTTCTATTTTGGCAGGAGATGACCTTCTTAATTATTTAAGAACCTTGCAAGCTGCAGATATTGATAAGATTGAGATCATTACGCAACCTTCCTCTAAATTTGATGCTGCTGGAAATGCAGGAATCATTAACATCATATTAAAAAGAGACAAAAATTTAGGAACTAATGGAACAATTACTGCAGGCTATGCCTATGGTCGGAATCATCATGCAAACACCTCCATCTCACTAAATCATAGAAATAAGAAAACAAATGTATATGCCTCATACAGTAATAACTTTGGAAAAAACTGGAGCTTTTTCAACATGGATCGTTGGCAATATGGTTATCTCTACAATTCTGAAACAACCAATAACAATTATACAGGAGCACACAATGGAAAAGTTGGAGCAGACTGGTTTTTAAACGATAAACACACTGTTGGTGTATTAGTAACTGGTAATTATTTTGATTCAGAAGGAGAAGGAAGTACCAATACATTTATTATTCCGCTTGAAACAAATATTCCGGCACAGCAACTAGTTGCTGAAAACACTGGATACGGTACAAATTATCAAGCAGCTGCAAACGTTAATTATCGATTTGCGGACACATTAGGCCATGAACTAACAATGGATGCTGATTATGCAGTCTATAACCGAGACGCCTATAATTATCAACCTAACTTATACTTAGATGGTACAACTCAAGACACCTTATTTGAGAACAATTATCGCATGCATACTCCAACTGCCATTTCAATTTACTCGGCTAAAATCGATTACAGTCAAAATTTATGGAACGGAAAAGTGAGCACTGGTATAAAGTCATCATTTGTAACAACTGATAATAACTTTAATTTTTATGATGTAACGGACGGAGTTGATGTTTTAAATGCAGATAGAACCAACCAATTTATTTATTCTGAAAACATTAATGCGGCCTATGTTAATTACGCCAAGAATTTAAATCAAAAATGGAAATTACAATTAGGATTGAGAGCAGAACACACAAAGTCTAATGGTGAGTTAATTAGCACTCAACAAAGTGATGAGGATGAAGTAAAACGAGAATATTTGAATGTGTTTCCGAGTGGAGGTTTAACTTATACACCAAGCTATAAGCATATGTGGGCACTTACTTTTAGTAAAAGACTTCAACGTCCTAATTATCAATCATTAAATCCTTTTGTCAATCAATCAACAGAATTATCATTTATGAAGGGAAATCCTTTCTTGCAACCGCAATATGGATATAATGCAAGATTGTCACATACTTTTAAATACAGATTTACAACCTCAGCAAGTTATAGTTATGTACAAGATTATTTTGCACAGGTTACCGATACTTTAGGAACAGACAAAGCATTTTTAACCTCATTAAATGTGGCAGATCAAAGTACCATCAACATTGGGGTGAGTTTACCATTTCAAATAAAAAAATGGTGGAGTGTTTACCTTTCAGTTAATGCTTCTTCCACTTCTTATTTGGCTAATGATCCAAAATTCAACCCTATTACTCAGGAAACTGTGAGCTTGTATGCACAAAACTCTTTCTTACTACCAAAAGGATTTAAATTGGAATTATCAGGATGGTTTAGCTCCCCTTCCATTTGGGGTGGAACCTATCTAACAAAAAGTTTAGGCTCCTTTAATGCTGCAATTGAAAAGAAATTTTTTAATGACAAACTATCCGTGCGTCTAGCTGGTTCAGATATATTTTACACTTCATTCTGGCAAGCCAACGCGACCTTTGGAGATGTTTCATTCGACGGTTCAGGCGGCTATGAAAGTCAACGAATTTCACTTAACCTTAGCTATAACTTTGGAAATAAAGATGTGAAAAAATCGCGTGATCGTAAGACAGGCTTAGAAGATGAGAACAAACGTACTGGCGGCGGTGGAGACGGAGGACGATAGTCAATCGCTTACTATTCATACATTATTTGCTGAATTCCCTCCCTTAATTTGGGATAAAAAAATCAATTTTAATGTAAAATAGTTGTAGATCTGAAATAGTATTTAGATATTTGTCTAAATATTTAATTAATGAAGAACCTCTTCAAAGCGCTTAACGATCAAACGCGGCGTGAAATATTAGAATTGTTAAAGGAAAAAGAAATGACTGCAGGTGAAATTGCAGAGAAATTCAATATTTCAAAGCCTAGTATTTCACATCACCTTGACCTCTTAAAAAGAGCAGACTTAGTGTCTAGCGTAAAAAAGGGACAATTTATCACCTACTCTATTAACACCACCATTTTAGAAGATTTGGTATCCTGGGTACTGACTTTAAAACAAGACAAAGATGAAAACTAGTTTAAAAAGTGAAATCATGTGTATTGGCCTAGTGCTACTGCCGTTTATTTATTTAGCAATTGTGTGGACAGAACTTCCAGACGTTGTTCCTATGCATTGGAATGCAACTGGAGAAGTTGATGGCTGGGGATCAAAATCAACCTTATTTTTAATCCCTTTTCTATTGCCTTTTTTGATTTATGTCCTATTTCTTTTAATTCAAAAATTTGGTCCATCTGAAAAATTAAATAAGATGGGGAAAAAGTTTGCAGCCTTAAAGTTTATACTTGTTTTATTCATGTCCGTATTAGCAGTGTTTATCATTTACTCTGCTAGTCATGGTGAGGTTGCACGACCAACTTTCATATTCGTTTTACTAGGATTACTATTTGCCGCTTTGGGTAATTTTTTCAAAACCATTCAACCCAATTATTTTTTAGGAATCCGCACCCCATGGACTTTAAAACATCCTGCAGTTTGGAAATCAACCCATGAATTGGGAGGTAAAATGTGGTTTGTAGGTGGATTAATCATTGCGCTTACAGCACTTATCTCAACCTCATTGGTTGCCATCATCAGCATGATTTCAATAATCGCGATAATTACCATTGTACCTGTTATCCACTCCTATCTTGCTGCTAAAAGATTAAAAGCAACTAACTCATAATAGCCTCATGAAAACAATACTTGCCTTTATATTATCCACATTTAGCCTTTGGGCAAATAGTCAAACCTATCCAAATATTGAAATAAAAGCAACTGCATTTGCAGAGGCCCTTGTAACAGAGGATTTTCAAACAGCCGTAGATTTTTTTACACCTGAGGTTTTAGCACAGGTTGATGCCAATAAATTAAAAGAAATTTGGAATCAAATCCAGGGGCAAACAGGCGCTTACCAGAGTAAAGAAGCTGTTAATGTTCTTAAAGAGGATGCAATTGTTGTTTCTTATCAAGCTCTTACATTTGCCAACACCATTCTTGATTTAAAATTAGCTTTTGATGCAAGTGAAAGTGTTGCAGGAATGTTATTTGTCCCTCACAAAATAATAGAACTAGACCTACAAGAAACAGAACTTTTTTCTGAAGAAGAAATTACTGTAAAAACTGGCAAAGACATTAAACTAAGAGGCATATTAACCTTGCCTAAAAACAATGATAAAGTTCCGGCAATAGTTCTTGTGCACGGTTCAGGACCAAACGATATGGACGAAACTTATGGTCCTAACAAGTTGTTTAAAGACTTGGCGCATTCTTTAGCAAAAAAAGGTATTGCAGTTATTCGTTATACCAAGCGAACTAAAGCTTATAGCGGTCCACCTCAATTAGACATTAATTCCCTAACACTATATGAAGAGACAATCGAAGATGCAACCTCGGCGGTTGATTTAGCAAAAAAGGATAAGCGAATTGATAAAAAAAATATTTTTGTCCTAGGGCATAGTTTAGGAGGAATGGCTGTTCCGCGAATAGGTACTTTAGCAAAAAATGCAAAAGGAATCATAATAATGGCGGGGAATGCAAGACCTTTGGAACAATTAGTTCTTGAGCAATACAAATACCTCATTAACGAAGACAGTGTCATCACTGCGGAAGAAGAAAGTTTAGTCGTTAATTATGAAGGACAATTAAAAGAACTCGATAACCTCAAAAAAGATGGAAAAACTGACGGAATTCTTCCACTAGGGCTACCTGCAAATTATTGGCAATATTTAGTCGATTATAATCAACTAAAAACCGCACAAGAATTAGATAAACCAGTTTTAATCATCCAAGGAAAAAGAGATTACCAGGTTACTACAAAAGATTATGAAATTTGGAAAAAGACATTAGGAAAAAAAGAGAATGTTCAATTTAAACTTTACGAGTTATTGAATCATCAAATGCGAGAAGGAACGGGGCCTAGTTATCCATCAGAATACAATATTAAAAGTGAGCTCCCTTCCTATTTAGTTAGTGATATTGCAACATGGATATTTGCTCAAAAATGATTATTTTGTATCCAATACTAAAACCACATTAATGACAGAAACAGAAAGATTATTTGAAGTGTTTGGCGAATTGCTCTATGCTATTGCAATGGCAGACGGCGTTATTCAGAAAGAAGAACTTTCGGCATTAGAGGAAATAGTTGAAAACCATCCTTGGTCTACCCCAATTAAATGGTCGTTCGAATATGAAAAATCTAAAGCAAAAAACCTGGATGAAGTTTACAATAAAGTAATCAATTTTTGCCATCAACATGGCCCTTCTCCTCACTATACTGACTTCATTAGCGCAATGGAAAAAGTTGCAGCTGCAGCTAACGGAATTGAAAGCAGTGAATCCGATATGATTCAATCATTTTCAACGGATTTAATTGCTCGGTTTCAACGGGATTTAGACAAAAAAAACAGATAAATAATTCTTCAAAGCGGAGTTTACTTTCAGTAAGTAGTTATTAATTCAAGCAACTAAATGCAAAAATTAGCGTAATACTGTTAGTGGTCTATCAATTTTTTTATAAATTAGTCATTGAAATGAGAAAAATTACACAAATTACAGCAATAACAGTAATCATGGCGTTCGGCTTTTTTAGTTGTGCAAAGCCAGGATGTACTGACGAAAATTCTACCAATTATAATGCAGATGCGAACGAAGACGACGGAACTTGCACATACCGAGGGGACATTACATTCTGGTGTTTACCAGATGTTTCAACGGCTTTAAAAGATGCAGGACACACAATGCTTCGATTCGAACTTGAAGGAGAAATTGTGGATTCAATAGCAACAGAAGTATTCTTTTCACCAAGTGGAGAATGCAGTACTCCGGGAGTAAAAACAATTCCAATGGAAGATTTACCATACGAGTACAGGTATTTCAAATACCGTGTAAGAGGAGATGGATTTGCTACCTTATATGAAGATTTCATCAAATTAGACGCTAATACATGTTTAGCTATTAAGCTTGACTAGTTAGAAAGCAATAAGAAAATATTAAATGCGCCTAGTTTTAAGTTAGGCGCATTTTTTTGTGCGATTAAGTGTAATACTCACATTAAAATGCCTTATATTTGGCGCGCAGAAATGCACTTGAATTGCCCAGGTGCTGAAATTGGTAGACAGGCCGCCTTGAGGGGGCGGTGTCCTCCGGACGTGCGGGTTCGAGTCCCGCTCTGGGCACTTTTTGATTTTTGAAAGCCGCTAAACGATTGAGTT
>CAKZPK010000096.1 GCA_937139035.1 uncultured Crocinitomix sp.
CTCTAACGAATAAAACCAACAACAACAAAAAAAAAGAAATCAAGGCTCGAACTTCTAGCCGAAAGCTTAATTAATAAAATAACCACATAAATCACAAGAATATGAAATTTTTAGCAGATTACACAAATGATCCACAAACCCAATTGTTTAAAGATACAGGTGCTTTTTTCGCGTTTGGGAATAAGCAATTTTTAGAAGCGCGAGTTGAGGGCGTAAAATATTTAAGTGTTGGTGGCGGTCTATATTGTCCTAAAGAAAATTATGATCAACTGGAAAAAGGACTAGAGAAAATCCAACAAGAAGGAATTAAACAAGACATTGAGGAAAATGGAATTGACAACATTATACAAAGAGAATTGTATAATTACGAATCTTTCTATACGGGAGATTATTCTAATGCCGTAGAAGCACTTGAACAGTACAACATCACGGAAGAACAAGTCAGTAAAATGTTTTATCAAATTCTCCCAACAGTCGATTAATATATAAAAACCATTGCATTATGAAAGGTACAGATCAATTCAAACAGACAATTCAGAACTATTTAAATCAATTAGGTGAAACCAACTCTTTGTTTGCTAAAACTTTGCTGAAAGAAGGTAAAAACATAGATGATTGTTGCACATTTATTTTGAATACTATGATGAAAAACGAGGTAAGCGGAGCAACGGATGAAGAAGTATATAAACTCGCAGTACATTATTATGATGAGGACGAAATAGATATAGGTGGAGAAATAAATTGTCATGTTATAGTTAATCACAAAGTTGAATTGACTGCAGAGGAAATTGAAGAGGAAAAGCAAAATGCTAGAGATTTGATATTCGAAGAAGAAAAGGCAAAAATGATCAAAAAGAAAACCCCCAAAACAAAAAAAGAAGATTCACCAACAGTACAAACACTATTTTAATATGAAGCCTACTACTAAATTTCAAAAATTGATTGTTAATGTTGATACTACGCTAGAGCCTATATCTAAGGAACAAAGTGACTATTTTTATAAAGAATGTTTATTTCATAAAGCTGTAGCATTAAAAAGTGGTAAAACTACTTGTTTAGATTGTTCTCACTCTTGGAACATAACAAGTACAATTGGATGGAACAGCGAGAGCAAAAAAGGTTGTTGCCCAAATTGTGGAACAAAAATTACCATTGAACACACTCGGAAAAAGAGATATTTTGATTTTTCATACGGTCAAATCATTCAAACGCATAAAGGTTTTCAAGTCATTCGAGCTTTTACCGTTAACGGATCATACAATGCAGGTAAAAAACCTTACTTATCAATTCGTGAGGTATCAAGGATCTATTTATCCGCAGACGGTAAATTTGAGATTATCGGTAATTATAATCAATGGAGTTTTTCTTCTGAAGCCTGGGTAGGTGAATTTTCACTAAAGGATAGATCTACTATTAATAGAGGGCATAACATGTTGGCTCATAAAGTATATCCTAAAATTAAAGTGCTGAAAGAACTCAAAAGGAATGGATTTAAAGGGGGTTTTCATAATAAAAGCGTATTAACCTTATTTAAAGCTTTGTTAACTAATTCATACGTCGAAACGCTTTTTAAAGCTAAACAGTATTCCTTTTTAAAGTCTATTTATTTAGATGGCGGTGGTGATATTGATTCTAGTAAAATAGAAAAAAGATGGGACAGTATTAAAATTTGTATGCGCAACAATTATAAAGTAAAAGATACAAGCCTGTGGTTTGATTATCTTGATTTTCTAGAGTTTTTCGGGAAGGATTTAAGAAACCCTAAATACGTTTGTCCTACTGACTTAAAAATGATGCATGATTTTTATTTACATGAAAAGCGTGAATTTCCAGAGAAAGAAAGAGTACGCAAGTTGAAGGAAAAAAGAAAACAAAGCATTCTAGTTTGTGCGGATATGAATTATTCAATAATAGATACTGACTTATGGTTTAAATATCTCGACATGCTTGATTATATCGGTAAAGATATAACTGATCCAAAATATATTTGTCCTTCTGATTTGATAACTGAATTTGAAAATTCAGTTATCATATATAACCGCTTAAAAGTTGAAGAAAATCAAAGACAGTATGAAATGGATAAAGGCAAATTTTTTGACCTGCAGATATTGTCAAATGATTATTTAATTACGGTTTTAAAGAGTATAGATGAATTTATTGAAGAATCAACAGAACTAGCGCATTGTATTTATGAAAGCGAATACTTTAAGCGCGTGGATTCGTTAATTCTATCAGCTAAATATAAAGGTGTTCGAGTAGAAACTATTGAAATTGACTTGAACCAATTTGAGATTCAACAATGCAGAGGATTTGATAACCTACCGTCTGATCACAACATGAACGTTATTAATATCATCACTAATAATCTCCCATTGATACGTGAAATACAGTTTAATGAAATGGATAAAGTTGCTTAATATTTCAACTATGAGAAAGAAAATAATTTTAATGATCCAAACGGCAATTGACACTAAAAGTCAGTTGCTGGATGGATTATCAACACATCAAATAAGAGAAATCATTAAATCTATGCTAATCGGTTGTGATGATGCACTAACAGCTGACGATTCTTCTGATTGGGAAGTAGAACAACATTTTAACAGAAAATACAAATATTTATAATTTATGGAAACATTAGGAGAAATAATCATAAAAAGAATAAAAGGCTTTTCTGATAAATCAATACATGAAGCTTTAGACAAGGCAATATCGATTGAAGATCTAAACGACCTCATTTTGTTTCATGTAGATCTATTCAGGTTTCCCGAATATTTACCTAAAAAAGTTTTAAAAATCCTTAATAAAATGGGCTACGGTGAAATAGGTATAGATCGCTGCAAAAAATATAACGATAAACTCATTAAACATGGATTTAGTTTTGACTATGATTTATCTGGAGAACCATATCATTTAAAAAAAATATCACGTTCTCACCTCCTTAACCATTAATCAAATATTTTTCAAATTTCTCCTGAAGCCAGGAGAAATTTGAAAATCACAAAAAATGAAATATTTAAAAAAAATAGCGACGCTTGGCCAACTTTACTCAATTACCAATAATGAGTCTAAAATATGGACTACTAGATCTTTACAAGATTTGGAAAAACGAATTAAATGGATGATAAAATTTAAGAAACCTGGTACCGTTTTAATAGACGGAATAATAATAGGCGAAATAAGTATTAACGAAACAGAGAGATTGGGGTATGGTTTTTTCGAAATTCCTTCAAAATGTGTTTTTTTTCACAAGCTAACCAATCCCATACTCTTTAGTCAACTCGTAAACGTCTCTTCTTTTTGATGCCATGTGAACTGACCTTATTACATTTTTCTCTTTTAAGTCTTTAACGATCTTCCCAACTTTTTCACGGCTTATTCCGGTGATTTCGCTAATTTCCACAATTTTGTTGGTCACTATTCTATCTACACTAAGACCACGCATGCACATTAAGACTTTTAAAGCGCTACCGTTGTACTTCTCCAATAAAAATTTTTCTGCTTCCTGATAAACGTAAATATGTTTTGAATAATTTTGCCCAGCATGATCCTCAACCTCTATAAAGTGAAATAAAACCTTTACTGACCAATCCCTAGGATTGTTAAATTTGAGATTTCTAATTGTTTTTGTCGAGCTTCGCTCATTAACAAAACTAATAATCCCATAACTGTTTAATTCATTGAGCGCTTTCCACAATGTTTGTCTGGCCATATGGAGCTGTTGGCATAAATCTCTTTGCTTAATATCAATACTGCAGTCTTCATTCATCATTAATCTCAAAAGACATAGACATTTACACGAAGACGGTTTTAATTCTGAACTAAAAGCGAGCTCCCATTTTTTATATAGCTGTAACCACATGATTTTATATTAAAAAACCAAAAGAGATTTACATCCCTTTTGGTTCTTACATTTTGTATCTTATTTAATATTTATAACACGATCAGCTCTACTCTTCGGTTAGCTTGGTGCTCCTCTTCAGAACACTCAACACCGTCTAAGCATTGGTTTGTCAATTTTGACTCTCCATATCCTTTCGCTACTAATCGTTCCTTACTTATCCCCTTTTCTACGAGATAATTGAATGCTGATTGCGCTCTTCTTTGAGAAAGTGATTGATTCGCTCTTTTACTCCCTCTCGAATCAGTATGAGCAGATAATTCTATTCTGACAGCTGGATTCTCGGTCAAATAGTCGTATATATTATCAAGTATTTTAAATGATTCTTCAGTAATATCAGCTTTACCAAATTCGAAGTAGATGTTTCTTATTTCAATTTTGGTTCCTTCTTTTACTTCAGGAGAAAGGAATGACTTTATTTCATTACCTACCCATTCATCACTTTCCAACGTATCTGATTGAAAATTATCAGCTGATACAATAATATTTATGTCGGATCCTGAAGGAGCCGCTAAATACCAGCGTCCACTTGTGTCTGTTTTTGTGGCAATAACGAGCTGTCCACTTTCTGTTGCATAAACCTTCGCATACTCAATTGGTTCACCTGTTATTCTGTTTTTAACTATACCTGAAAAATTTGGTGTGAATAGAATACTATCAATCGCATTATCCTTTATAAATAAATCACCGCTTACCGTTTCTTCAATATATCCTATCTTCTTAAAACTTACCGTAAAATCTGAAGATATTGGCGTTTCATATTCAACAAATTTATCCTCCGGTGAATTATACCTGGTAGTATCAACATTATACATCAGATCAACATAATCTATTCCAACATTCTTTTTGGTAATTATGTCAATTCCTTCTGTTTTTTGAGTGCGTGACAACATTAGATTATCCACCGAATATATATTGTCAATGCCTAGATTGTTGTTTCGGTTGGAAACCAAATAGCATTTTTGCAATTCAGGATCCTCCGTTTTAAAAGAAAAATCATCACTACCGGAATTTACACCTGATCCCATATTTTGGGGAGTCGTAAAACCGCTTTCAGTAATTTTCGTATAATATATATCTGCTCCACCAAATCCTTCTCGACCAGTTGAACTGAAGAAAAATTTTTCACGAATCCTGAATGGAAATAATTCATCACCATATGAATTGACTTTTTCTCCTAAGTTTCTTGGTTTGGACCAACTGCCATTTTCATTTTTTTCACAATAATATAAGTCATATCCTCCAAACCCTCCAGGTAAATCTGCTGCAAAATAAAGCTTTTGTTCATAGAAAAATGGTGTTAAATAGTCATATTGGTCATTACAATGGACAAACACTTCAATATCTTTAATTCTGCCGAATGTAGCCCTTCCCATCATGATTGCCAATTTATTTTCACCATAATCATTAATGTACCGATTATCGCGATTTCCTTTCGTAAAATACTTGTAGTCACTTCTGTTTGAAGTAAAAAACATATTTTTTCCAGCCAATGCCGGATTACCAATATATGTTCCTCCTTTGTATCGCCTATTAGCCTCCATTCTCAACGCTTCAATTGTTTGTACCTCGCTTGAATAGTGATCGATATAAACAAGGGTGTAAACACCATCTATGATGATTGTTGTCAACATTCCATCATCAGTAAGCTCAATTCCAAAATTTGGTCCTTTTGTATCAATATCTGTTTTTTTAATATCAGCTTTTGATTTATATTCCAAATTGCTCTGGATCCAACTTAGCTTGTTTTGATAACCTTTATATTCATCTGTTGAACTGAAATTAACTTCAGAAAGAAGTTCTTTGGCCAAAGAGTATTCGCCCCTTATTATTTTTAAATCAATTGCTACAAACAATATGCTATCAGAATCATTCCATTTTCGTATCTCTGTTATCTGATAATCTGCTTTTTCATATTCTTTTAAATAGTAATGACAAAGCCCTTTTCTGATAACCTCATATTGAGATAATTCATTCGAACTATTATATATCCCCAGGGCATCTTTGTAATACCCAGCTTCAAATAATTCATTTGCATTGTCCAATTCATCAGCCATCCCAAACATTGGGAACAACACCAATATGTATAATAATATATTTTTCATCTTAATTGCTTTTATATTAAAATCGTGGAGCTCTTATTTTTGCTAAATCTCCACTATCTATAAATCTGTAACGTAAATAAAATTCATGAGAACCGCCTAGCTGTTCTCTCAATTGTCCAGCAGATAAATTAAAATCATAACTGTACCCAATCTTTAATTTATTCGTGGCCATCAACTGCACTAATGCAACAACATCATTCGAGGTACGATATGATAAACCAACACCAAGCATTTTATATTCTAATAATGCGTTTATATCCATCTGCAACGGTGCAGCGCTCACATACTTCAATAATGTTGATGGAGTTAAATAAAAATCCTCTTTTAATCTTATTCGATAGCCGCCATGCAGATTTATGTGTGCAGTTTCTGTAATAGAATTTCCAGAAAGTCCTACATAATAATCTTCACAGAAAAAGTATGCACCAACGGATCCATCAACACTTAGTCTATTAACACTATTGTCTATAAAATAATTATCACCATCAGCTATTTCAACTTGAGTTATGTCTTGCGCGAAATGCTTAATTCCTCCACCTATGCCAAAAGCAATTTGATGTCTTGTATCAATTCTCAAACGATAAGCATAATTAAAATTGATAATTGATTTCCGACTATATCCTATACCGTCATAAATCAAATTAAGCCCTATGCTGTTTGCTCCACCATTTATTGGAGAAAAGACAGACACCATTCCTACATTAGGAGAACCATCAAATCCTGTCCATTGATTTCGGTATAGAACAGCTAAATTTAACTCCCCATAAGATCCTATTACACTTGGATTGTAATATTCTTGATTTCCCATATATTGCGATATGTGAAATCTCTCTTGACATATGGCATTTGCGCCTATAAATATCAAGATCATTGTGATTATTGCTTTCATAAATATCATTTTTTAAACTCAACAACACTCTTTAGTTGATGAATTTCATTTATAATTTCTTCTTTCTTCAGTTCAAACTTTTTTTCAAGTTCAATTTGCCATTCCTGATTTGGTCCACATAATGATTCACGTACATGGTATATGTCGATCTGATTTTCTTCAGCTACATGTTTTTCTTCTTCAGGAATATATATGTCAATAATTGTCTCCGAATGAGAACATATAAATTCACAGATCTCTTTTTGATCAAGAGATATACTATCACCTACATTTTCTTCACATAAAAACTGAAAATACACAGCTAATTTAATTATATCCTCACGGTCTTGTTTTGACAATATATAGACCACATCACCACCATATTTATGAATTACTTGATAGTGTCTTTCATTAATGTAAAACATGTTCTGTAATGCACTAAGTCCATTATCAATGTTGTAATCAGATGAAAAACTATAAAACATATGACCATCTTTTTTCAAAGATATATCAAACATTTTTTCATCATTATCTACAATAGTATATACCGCGTCACTTGTTTTCTCTACAGTCAAACATCCTATTTTCCCTTTCCAATCTCTATAATTATATAGTGCATCTGCCATTAAGTAACACAGCTTAGTTTTATCACCATTCGAAGATGACAACAATTCTTTATATCCGTACATGTCCTTAATTTTTTAGTTCAACAAATCCCTTAAACAGCGTATCACCTGATGGCATGGTCACCCTTAACACATAAAAATAGGTTCCATCAATAAGCTGATCACCTTTTTTATTAAGTCCTCCCCAGTCGTTTTGATAATCCTCTATTTCGTAAACTAGATCTCCCCACCTGTTATAAACAACTAAGAGATTGTCCGGATATTTATTTAATCCTTCAAATACCAACTCATCACCCACTCCATCACCATTTATAGAAATTCCATAATTCCCTGGGTCCAAATCAATAAAATCTGTAATTTCAATAATGATCAATGCGGTGTCACACGTATTAATACAAACATCATGACACGCATAGTAATACAATGTATCTATTCCGTTTAAACTCCCTGCAGTATAAATAAATTCACCATCTAATAACGAGAACTCATTTAATAGATCCGTTTCACCCAACAAGCCAAACTCTAATCCATCTATCAATACATCATTCACCAACACACTTAATGTTCCTGACACCGTTTGCTCATTTACTAATTCATCATCAAATAAATCAAATGTCAATGCATTAGGATCTAAAACGGTAATCGTTCTTGATGCGCTGTTACTACAACCATTATCGTCAGTTCCAACAACGGTATATATAATTTCCCCAGCTTCATCCAAACTAAATATTACCCCATTGATAACTCCATGATCCCAAATATATGTAGTTCCACCAGATGCTACTAATGTAAGAGAATCACCTAAACAATTAATTACTCCTGAAGAGTCAATTAATATTTCTGGTAAGCCATTAATGTTTAAGGTTGATTCGCTGTTTCCAGTACACCCATTCACGTCAGTTCCTTCCACTTCGTATGTATATGTACCTGGCTCACTAATTACAAATTCTACCCCATTTGTTATACTAGGTTCCCATTCATAAGTTATCCCTCCAGATCCTGTCAATGTAATTTCTTGATTTACACAATAATCAGTTTCTGTTTCTATTATAGATATGTCAGGAAGTCCATTAATTGTAAGTGTAAAATCTATAGAATATGAAAATCCAGCATCATCCATTATATCCATTACAATAGTCACGGATCCCGTTTCACCAAGTGCCGGAACAATATTTAATTCCCTTTCGGCACCGATACCTTCAACAAACATATCTGCCCAAGGAACTAACACAGGGTTTGAGTTACTTAAAAAAAAGCTTAGATCTTCCGGTGTTTCATCAACAACAGTAAAATCAAATTTGATCGTATCGACATAACATAATGTTGAATCGCCAAAATCTAAGCCTGAACTAACAACCGGTGGTGCATTAAATTCACTAAAATAAACACGGCCTTTAACTGTTCCAGTTACAGGATGATCTTCATTATATGCCCCTATTATTAAATCATTGTTTACCAATCCTACCGAATAACCAAACATATCGCCTAAATCCCTATCAATACTCGTGATAATTTCTATTTCTTCAAATAAACCATCATCATCTATTTCATAAATAATCACGTTACCTGATTGCCATAAATAATCTGTATTCGCTTCATTCATACTATTTCTAGAACCAATTGCAGCGTAACTACCGGATATTTGACAAGACATTCCAAACCAATCTTGTGTACCTCTGTCATTGCTATGTGATAATTTTTGACTTTGATACCAGGTATCTATATCAGGATTGTATAGAAAAACATAAGCAGCGCCTGAAGCAGCTACTGGATCAGAATCATCTAAATCAGTATCTGCATGATCGCAACCAACCAATATCATATTCTCTCCAACACTAACCGAAGAACCAAAATTTACCGTTTCGTATCTATCACCTGCGTTTAATGTTTGCTCATAAACCCATTCATCAGATACCTTTCTATAAATAAATGCAGATCCTGCTCCAACCAAATATGGACCGCCGTCAACCGCCCAAGGATCTCCTTCAGCTCCAATTACTAATATGTCGCCAAATGTCTCTATTGATGAACCGAATCTTCGTTCGTTTGCTAACGGTGTAGGTATTATTTTTTCCTCCAACTCATAACTTGTTCCACTCCATTCGTATCTATAAACAGCCCCCCCGTCTCCATCATCAAAACCAGGGCCAAGTTCGTCGTTATCTTCTTGTCTCGATCCCACAAAAAGATCTCCTTCTGTGTCAATCTCAACTGCCCAGCCATAATATTCAAATGCTTCCCTATCCTCTATAGGAGATACTATTTTTTCAACAAACTCCCACGTATCACCTATTAATTCATAAATATAGACAGCGCCTGCATCTGCCATTGATGCCCCTTCATCACTATCCGTATCATTTCTATGAGCGCCTACAACCATCCTTTCGGAATTCATAGATACAGCACTTCCATAAAAATCAACTGCTCCACCATCTGCCGGAAATAGCTTTTGGCTATATTCCCATACATCACCCACTTGTCTATAAATATAAACAGCTCCCCTGCTCGGTACGCCTGAATCATCACCTGATAAATCAGTTCTATTCCATTCATCCCCAACAACACACCATTCTTCATTCGCCTCTAATGCCGTACCTAATCTACTATTCTCTGTATAATCGGTACTAGATACGTCTCCAAACAATCCAACCATGTCGTGACCAAACGTTTGTGCGTATATGTTCGAACAACTTACAATTAATGCAATTGTTCCTATTATATATCTTTTCATTTTTTCCATTTTATTATTCAATAATTACACCCCCTAGAGTTACATAATCAGACCAAACAAATTCATTATCCTGTGCTCGTGCTGATAAAGTATAAACACCAGCTTCTGAAAATACATAATTGATTATGTCATTGGGCGTTCTAATAGTATCATCACCAACTACATATTCGTATTGATAAATAGATCCTCCAAATTTCTGATCCAAATCTCTCGAATTGCTTACATCAATTTCATATTCTCGCGGTGATATATTCGCAATATTCTCGATTGTAATATTATCAATCACAGGTGGCAAATTATCAAAGACCAACACAGAAAACGTCGTTTTACCTATTCTTTCATAGGCATCAATTGCGGTAATTGTTATAACGTCCGTTCCCGTACCTGATGGTATATATCTAAATTTTCCATAGTCCACTCCAGGATCAAAATAGGTGTCATAAATTACTTCCTCACCTTCATAATAAAGGTTACCGTATGATGGCTCACTAATCATTATTTTATAATGATCTATCCGATCATCCCATCTTGCAAAGACTAAATAATAGTCTTCTGTATTTCTTAAACTATCAACCAATAATTCCGTAAATGTAGAATCATCACTCCAAAAATTTAAGTAAGAAGAAACTGGAACTGAAGGGGACAAATTGTTTTCTTCCCAATAATCCAATCTCTTATCACATGATTGTGTCAAAACAACCAACAGTATTAAAGCTATATAATGTTTCATATTTCTCATATCAATAAATGTTATATTTTAGGCCAAAAGAAAGTGACCAATGTAAATTTCCGAAAGGACTACCAAGCGTTAGATACTCCTGAAACTCCCCAACTATTCCAAAATTTCCAATAAAATATTCCATTTCTGCAGCTGCAAATCCACCATACACAAAATGAAAATCCTTTTGTTGATATGGTCGATTAAAAGTCCTTTCAAGGCCGCATTGTGCACCACCATAAAGGTTTATATAAAATTTATTTCCTATGTCATAAATGGACCCTCCAATACCCGCATTAACTTTTAAATCCCAATAGTTTGTCTGGCCAACTTCTCCTTTATCCCAATTTAATCCACTTCGCATAACCAGATTATCTTGAAAGAAATATCCAAATTCAGCTTTAGCATATCTGAATGGGCTGTATTTCGTTCCTCCATACATTAAAGAGATTGTTTTTATTCCTTTGGCATGGTTTATTGAGTTACCCCCGTAACTACTTTGACTTACACCGACATGCCACCATAACAGCGTAATAATTATTGCAATTGTTTTGTTCATCATAATTTAACAGTTTAATTTAAGACTTATTATTTATCAGACAACCTCTCATGAACATCTGGACAATCACAGTCCATACTGTCTTTAAGAATTATGTCAGCTTCGTTTAAAAACTCCTGAAATTCATCACTTCCCTCCCCAAGTTCCATCAGTAATGAATCATCATATGTTTCTAGTTTTGTTTTTAAAAATTCTTCTTCATCCAAGCCCATATATTGCTCTAGATCTTGTTTGTTCTCTACAGTTTCACTTGGAGCAAATATCTTATACACATTATAAGCTAGACCAATTGCAATTGCAAACCACACCCATTTTTTAATTTTATACTTTTCTGTTGGTTCATCATTACCTTTTCCATCTTTTGTTGTTTCAACATTTTCCGCTTCTGTCGAAACCATATCATCTGTATTCTCCGGTGAATTATTATTGTCTTTTTCCATATCGTTTTACATTACGTTTCTTATTCCTTTATTAGCAATCTTTATTTCCAAATTCGACACTTTATTTCTTAAATCATCATTCCAATCTTTCAAACGAGGTATTTTTATTTGAATACTATTAACATGGAACTCTTTATTTATGATTTGTTCAACAAAGTCTCTGGATCCCGTCTTTTGAACCACCACCCTAAAGGTGTTTGATTCAATTCCTGTCCAACTATAATTTATTCTATCTGAACCCCCTGCCGTCAAACACGCGTTGTATTCACTAAAGGTTTGTTCAATATCAATCTTATGCTGGTTCAGCTGTTGTTCATTCAAACTCAATTTCCCCTCTAATTCAAACAGAAGAACTTGCAACTTTTTTGCATTTTCTTTATTATCTCCAAAACAGATCTTCCAAGCTTGTAAATAAGAAAGCTCTTTGATCCCTTTTTCTCTTAGAACAGGAAATATCCTTTCATCAAACAGCATGTCTAAATTGTAATTCTTACCAGCTGTATCGTTATCAAATCCTAACGTTATTTTTGGTCCTTCCTCTTTTTTTAATAAGTCCGCAACTAACCCAAATTGCTCTTTGCCCATATTTCCTTCATAGGAAATACCAACAAAGTTTTTTTCCTGGCATTTGTCAATATTCATTTGATAATAGGACAATAGATCTATACCTGTTTCACAAAAGAAATATTCATCTATTTGATCCGTGCTCTTATTGTTCAGCCATCCCAGTCTGTATATTGAATCTCTAACTTCATACGAAAAACCTTTAAACCCTTCTATTTGTGTTTTTCCGCTTTCATCCACATATTCTAACTCATTTCTTATCGAATAGCAAATATATCCGGCTCTACCTTTTAGTACAAATAGTGTGTTCAACTGATTTGCTCGTGACCCTGCGTGATAAAAAGGACTTGTTTTAATAGTTTTCAATACTTCATCAGATTCAAGTAAGGATTTTTTTATTCCACGCTTCAGTAAAAAGGCCATTCCCTTTTCATCTAAATCATAAATTACTTTCTCCTTTTCAAACTTGCTTTTACGCTGATTCGGACGGATGTACTTTTTTTTGTAATCACTAGATGTATCAGAATCGTCTATGATTTTATCCGGGACATTTTCTTTAAGCCAACGGTGAACTATTGTCAATGAATTTTCCTTTCCTTCCAAATTCATTTCTTTAATCAATAGATCGTATATTGACATGCTTCTTTCTTCACGGTTTAAATGCCATGATTTAATACGATATTGCCCCGTATTCGAATAGTGGACACCGTAAGTATCAACCCATTCTTTATTTTTATCGTACTTTTTAAATTTTTCTTGCCCAGGCTTCGATTTGCTATGTTCAATAAAATGGTTATCACCAATTTTACTTCCAAAAGCTCGTAGAAAGAGGGCTATATCCAGATTTTCTTTATAAAATAGGACATTCCTTTCCCTTTTTTGATTCATTATTCATACCAGTTTAATTAAGACAGTTTATTTTTTATTATAACGTTTTCTAGTTCAAATAATCCAAACATATACACACCATAACATAATAAAGTTAATGCATTTTTGGTTATTCGATAGTTAACAATATCCTTTTTCTTATTTACATAAGCGGTATTCTTAACAATTCCATGCGTTTTATTCAGCAATAAATCAATATTCTCGCTGTATTTACTCCCGATTAATAACTTTTCGTAATAGGTATCAAAGACCTTTCTATGAACAGCGCTCTTAAGCCCTATACTCAATCCCATTCTTACCTTTTTAGTCACTCCCTCCCCTACTTTCCACGAAATTGAGGTATTTATATGATTCTTTTCTCTATCCAAGTTAAAGTGAACATAGTCCACCCATACATTCAGCAAATAATGAATAAATGTCATGTAGGCCATCATGCCTACACCTGATTTATCTAAAACTATTAAAAGCGTAATTTCTTTAAGAATGGATTTGTCTGATCCGACGAGCTTGGTAAATAATTCATCCAGCTCTAACACCGTCACATGATCATTTATAAACACATACGGCTCGTCTGCAATTTCTGATATTTTTGATGTAATCAAATTTTTCGGATCAAATATGATCCTCATCCTTTTCTTCAGTAAAATGTTTTCCGATTTATAAATGATAAATCCTCTTGGGTTTTTCACCGTATAACGTACTTCATTCGACTTATTAAATCGTACACAGTCAACTCTATTTTTTCCATTTACATCATACAGTTGAATGCCATAATATTCCTTTTCTATGCTTTTAAATAAGTTTCCTTCAACAAGATCAGAAATGCCGGAACCGCTTTTAATAATTTTCTTTATTCCAAAAAACGAATTTAAAACCTCTTTTTGACTTTCTTCCTTAATTTTTGAAAGCGCTTCATTTATTATTCCGCTATCAGTATCTAATATTTCCTTATACAAATCATTGATAGTTTTCCCTTCAGACAGATCATAATTAGACATCAAAATGTCATAACTAGAAATTGTATAAGTTCCATTAAGGTTTTTTATGTCCAGGCATTTACTTGATTCACCGCTTTTATAAAGAACATATTTATTTGATCCACAATATAATACAAGATGATCCTTATTTATTTCAACAATATTAGCACCACAAAATTGAAGGACCTTTGTAGTATTTACATCCATAAATGCATTTTTTAAATGCAGCAATGTAATAACCTGATTTGCGTTTTTAGTACTCATTTTTCTTCGTGGATCGTACAAATATAGTCAAATTATACCGTAATACAATGTATTACAGTGCTATTTATTTTAACCCCAAAACGTACAGTTTTTTTTCATAGGCCATAGTCAAATTGTTTTTCTTTTTTTTCTCTGGCCACTTTAACGGTGATTCTCTTTTTGTAGGCAATTCAATAAAGTAAATCTCTTAGCATATACAAACGAGCTCCTGTTGTCGCTATTTTTAAATGAC
>CAKZPK010000097.1 GCA_937139035.1 uncultured Crocinitomix sp.
GTCTTTTGCTATTTATTTGAATGATTCAATATCTGCGGAATTAGATTCTTTTGTAAAAGCAAATGAAGGGACTCGCTTTATGGGCGTGTTGGCAGCAACAAATGCATTGCTATTTAATTATACAGGACAAACAGATATTATATTAGGTCATGCTGTTGAAGGAAGAGATCATCCTTTATTGGAAAATCAAATTGGTTTCTATGTCAATACAATAATTCAACGCAATAGTTTTTCAGAAAATGATTCATGGAAATCGTTGTTTGAAATGGTCAAAAAGAATGCAATTGAAAGTTTTCAGCATCAAAATTATGCCTTTGACAGATTGGTGGATGAGTTAAAAATCCAAAGAGACACTTCCAGAAATCCAGTTTTTGATATAATGGTTACTTATCAAGAACAAGAGGGGCTTATTCCTGCTGATACTAATTATGGAGTAGTTTATAATCATGGAACGGGGATTGGAAAATTTGACATTAATCTCATTTTTACGAGATATGCAAATGGTTTCGAGCTTTCTGTAACCTATAATACAGATTGTTATGAGGAGTACATGATGAAACAATTCTTAGTTCATTTCGAAACTTCTCTGCAGACCTTGTTAAGTAATGAAAATGAGCAGTTAAAAAATCTTGAAATTCTTACAGCCTCGCAAAAGGAAAAACTATTAAATGATTTCACTGGCGTTGAATTAGCTTATAATAAATCAGCATCAGTAATAGCCACTTTTGAGCAACAAGTAGTAGCAACTCCTGAACAAACAGCAATTATTGATGGGGAGAATAAATTAAGCTATTCAGCATTGCATCAATTGGTGAATGATTACGCAGCTGTACTTAAAGCGGAATGGAATGTAATTTCAAATCAACCTGTCGGAATACAAATACCAATTTCAGAAAAGAGAATTGCATTGCAATTAGCAATTTTGAAGTTAGGGGCGGTTTTCGTTCCAATTAATGAAGATACACCAGACGAAAGGAAACGATTTATTCTAAACGATTGTAATTGCCAAATTCTAATAGGTGAAGAGCAACTACAGATTTTAGAGGATCTAAAAGGAAAACTGGAAAGCACTGAAACTGTAGATTTCAATCCAGCGAATCATCTTGCATATATTATGTATACATCAGGTTCTACTGGTAAACCTAAAGGTGTAAAGGTGACACATCAAAATATCACAAGCCTTGCAAAAGGAGGAGGTTTTGTAGAATTGAATTCAAACCGTGTCCTAATGGCTACTGGTTCTTTTGCCTTTGATGCGACAACATTCGAGTATTGGGGAATGTTATTGAACGGAGGAACACTAGTTCTTTCAGCGCAAAAAGTATTGGCCGATCATGAATTGTTAAAAGAGGCGATTGTTGAAAACAAGGTTGATCTGATGTGGTTTACATCTGGTTGGTTAAATCAATTAGTGGATCTTGATGTAACGCTTTTCGCTCCGTTAAAAACAATTGTTGCAGGTGGAGATAAACTGTCTCCAACACATATCAATCTGTTAAAAAGAACATATCCTGATTTAGAAATTATCAATGGATATGGACCTACAGAGAACACAACTTTCTCATTAACTTATTCAATCGATCAAGAATTGGAGAGTATTCCTTTGGGGAAACCTTTAGGAAATCGTTCCGTTTGCGTTTTAGATGCATATGACAGATTAACTCCGGTTGGTGTAGTAGGAGAAATTTGTTTGGGAGGTGATGGTGTCGCGCAAGGCTATGTAAATGACTTGGAGTTGACAAATTTGAAATTCACAAAACATCCGTTAAATGCAAGTAAACGAATTTATCGCAGTGGTGATTTAGGGAAATGTTTGCCAGATGGTACTGTCGCATTTTTAGGAAGAAAGGATGATCAAGTTAAGATTAGAGGATATAGAATTGATCCAGAGGAAATAGAATATGCAATCCATGAATTTGAAGAAATTGTAGATGCCGTAGTCGTTGTAAATGATTTCGGAAAAGGAGAAAAAGAAATTGCCGTTTATTGGACTGGCGTTGAAATTGAAGGAGCAGAACTGAGAGCAAGATTGTTGACTATTCTTCCGGCATATATGATTCCAACATATTATACATTCATGGCAGAATTGCCATTAAATAAAAATGGAAAAGTAAATCGAAAAATCCTTCCTCAACCTGCATTAATCACGTCAGAAAAACAATACGTTGAACCTGCAAGTGAAACAGAAAAAATGGTTGTTGAACTTTGGGAAAAGGTTCTTTTGACGGAAAAAATTGGAATGCATGATGACTTCTTTGAATTAGGAGGTCATAGTTTAAAAGCCATGCGTTTAATTTCTCTTTATCATCAAGAGTTTAATGTTCGGTTGAGTTTAAAAAGCTTATTTGAAAACACGTTGGTTAGTGGCCATGTTAGATTGATTGAAGGTGCGATAAAGGTTACGTTTACGCAAATCAGCCCAGTTGCTGTGCAAGATGATTATGCTATCTCGGATGCACAAAGACGTCTTTGGGTGTTAAGCCGTTTTGAAGAAGGAAGCGTGGCTTATAACACGCCAGTTAGTGTGTATCTGGAAGGAACCAAGATGACAGAAAACCGTGTCAAATCTAGTCATTCGGTTGTGAACCGCCATGAGGCATTGAGAACAACATTTTATGAGAACAAAAATGGAGACTTACGCCAAAAAATTCATTCGATTGAAGATTTAGGATTTAACGTAGAGGTAGTTGATTTTAGAGGAACGGATAAGTCGGTGAATGATTTTATCACGGCAGACGGTTTGAAACCTTTTGATTTAGAAAAAGGGCCTTTGGTTCGTGTAGCAATTTTATTATCTGATGATAATGGAGTTACGCTTTATTATAATATGCATCATATTATTAGTGATGGATGGTCTATGGAGGTTGTCGCTAAAGATGTTTCGCACTATTTTGAGGCATATCAGAGTGGAGTCAACCCAGAAATTAAACCGTTGCAAATTCAATATAAAGACTATGCGCAATGGCAATTGGACAGATTAGAGACGAAAGAACTGAAAAGCCAAAGAGCTTATTGGTTAGACCTATTGAAAGGTACGTTACCTGTTTTGGATTTACCTTTCGCTAAGAAAAGGCCACAATTGAAAACATTTAATGGAAGAACTTTAGGAACTCATTTATCTCCAGAGTTAACCAGAAAAATGAAACATTATGCGCAAGAACAAAATGGTACAACTTTTATAACCCTCTTGTCTGCTTTAAACGCCTTGTTTAGATTATACACCTCTAACGACGAATTTGTTGTAGGGGCTCCAGTGGCAGGACGTAGTCATTCTGAATTAGAAGATCAAATTGGATTTTATGTTAATACATTGGTATTAAAAAATAGTGTTGTTAAGAATGATTCATTTGAGGCAATCTTCCAAAGAGTTAAAGAAAATGTATTATTGGCTTATGAGAATCAGGATTATCCATTTGATAAATTGGTGGATGAATTAGAACTTAAACGAAATACTTCGCGAAGTGCGGTATTTGATGTAATGTTGGTCATGCAAAATATTGGTGAAAATCGATCTTTTGATATTGGAGAGGAAGAGAATGGAATTGTTGATTATGGTCAAAAAACAGGAAAATTTGATTTACTATTAAGTTTTGAAGAAAACGCTGATTCAATGGCATTTTTCCTTGAATATAATTCAGATATTTTTGATCAGAATTTTATGGAAAGCTTTATCAGGCATTATAAGTGTTTGTTGGAGTTAATGCTCGAAAATCCGAATGAAAAATTAGAGAAATTAAACTATTTATCCGAATTTGAAACGGCGCAGGTTATTTCTGATTTTAATACCGTTGAAAACGAATTTCAATCACTTTCGGTGGTTGAAATGGTAGAAAATCAAGCCAATAAAACGCCAGAAGCATTGGCACTTTATTTCAGAGATAAATCATGGACCTATGAGGAAATAAATAGTTGGTCAAATGAAATTACAAATGAATTAATCACTAAATATAATCTCAAAAGTGGGGGGCGTGTGGCAGTTATGCTTGATCGTTCTGAGTACAGCGTAGTGGTAATGTTGGCTATTTTAAAAACTGGGGCTTCCTATGTTCCTGTAGATTATCAATACCCTGTTTCTCGAATTGATTTTATTTTAAATGATGCTGGAGTAGATCTTTTAATTACTCAAAAAGGATTGGAGGACATTCCTACCATAAAAATCCCAGAAACATTATTTGTTGATCAGGAAAATGAAGTGGTTTATTCTAAGGAAAACCCAAAAGTCGATATCAAATTGGATTCAGAATCTTTTGTGATTTACACAAGTGGTTCTACAGGTAATCCTAAGGGAGTAATGCAAACCCACTTAATGTTATCCAATCTTATTCAATGGGATTTAGATGGTTCGCATATAGGTAGCGGACGAAAGCATTTGCAATATTCATCATTTAGTTTTGATTCAAGTTTGCATGACATCTTATTTGCATTTAGCGGGGGAGGTTCAATTTGCTTAACTCCAGCAGAAATAAGAAAAGATTTTAGAGCGCTAGAAAACCTTATACTAAATGAAAAAATTGAGGTGCTTTCATTGCCATATGCAGCCGTGCTTAATTTCTTCGCTCAGTATGATGCAGGGCGCTTTAGCAGTCATTCGCTAAAGAGCATTATTTCTACTGGTGAACAACTAATGATTACGGATGAAATAGAGGACTTTTTGAATAAAAATCCTTTAGTCGAATTGCATAATCATTATGGACCATCCGAAACCCACGTAGTAACTGGGCACTGGATGAGTAGTGATAAAAATAATATTGAAAAACGCTCATCAATAGGTAAAGTTTTACCAAATACCAGCATTTATATTCTTAATGAAGAATTAAATCCTGTTCCAATTGGTGTAAAGGGTGAAATGTATATTGGCGGAGATAATTTAGCGCTAGGTTATGTTGGGTTAGAGGCGCAAACAAAAGAGCGTTTTGTGCAAGATCCGTTTAAACCTGATCAATTGGTTTATAAAAGTGGAGATATTGGTAAGTGGAGAACGGACGGTTCAATTGATTACTTAGGAAGAAATGATGATCAAGTAAAAATT
>CAKZPK010000098.1 GCA_937139035.1 uncultured Crocinitomix sp.
CCACTAAATCTTCCAATACTTTTTTATTTTCAACCTCACAAACACCTAATACTGCGCAACCATCTGGCGACACAGAAGTACCAAGGTCAGCAATTACATGCGCCATGTTTGTTAATTTGTTCTGGTATTTTTCCTCTCCCCAAGTATATCTTCCATCTATGGTAAAGTCTTCATCTCTGATATCTGGATCATCCTTTGTATCAAAAAGGTTCTCTAGATTATAAAAGCCTAAGCAAGCAACTTTGAAGGCTTTATTTGTCTGGCTATGTCCAACTATTGAAACACCTAGCATTACTATTACTAGCATTCCAATATTGATTCCAATTTTTCTCATTTAATTTCTTCTTTTTTAGGATTGTCAAATCTAACCATTATAATCAAATATCAGACCAAGGAAGTATACATGTAATGTTAACAAACAATTAAGTTATTCACAATTAATTAAAAGATGGTGTTTTGCCCGTGTTTTATTTCGTAGCTTTGTCCAGCTTTTTATATTCATGCATAATAAAAGCTTAATTTAGCATCACAAAAATGATAAAGAAAATTGGAATTCTAATTTCACTATCTCTCTTTGCAATCAACGGTATTTCGCAAAGCACAGAGACAGAGCAAGAAGATACGCTTCTTACAAATACCCCCGTTTTCATCACCAATCTAGAAGATGGTGAAAACAGTAGCGGTAGCTCAGGAAACATCTCAGGATTATTGCAATCCTCTCGAGACGTTTTTGCATCAACAGCAGGTTTTAACTTTAGCGCAGCACGTTTTAAAATTCGTGGTTACCAGTCTGACAAAACAATGATTTTGTTAAATGGCATCCCAATGAACGATCTGGAAACTGGAAGAGGCACCTGGTATAGATGGGGAGGATTGAATGATGTAACGCGTTACTCAGAAACTAAAAACTGGCTTTCTGATAATCCATACCATTTTGGAGGAATTGGCGGTTATTCTAATATCAATTCTAAAGCAACTGGTATTAGAAAAGGATCAAGAGTTTCCTACGCATCCACCAATAGAGCTTATTCTCACCGTTTAATGTATACGCACGGAACGGGAATGCAAAAAAATGGTTGGGCTTTTGCAGCCTCTTTATCTGCCAGATACGCAAACGAAGGATATGTAGATGGAACTTTTTACGAAGCATTTAGTTATTTTTTAGCTGCTGAAAAGAACATTAACAAAAATCACAACCTTAACCTTACTATTTTAGGTTCTCCTTCTCGCAGAGGAAAAGGAAGTATTTCAACTCTTGAAACATATGAGTTATCTGGAAACAACTTCTACAATTCTTATTGGGGTTACCAAACGAAACCTGACGGAACAAGAATTAAAAGAAATTCAAGAGTAGCGGATTCGCACATGCCAATCATTGCCTTTTCTCATGAATGGAAAATTAATGATATCTCATCTTTAAAAACTTCTGTTCACTCTAGTTTTGGAAAATACGGGCAAACTGCTTTAAACTGGTATGATGCAAAAGATCCGCGACCAGATTATTACAAATACCTTCCTTCTTATTACGAAGGTATTAATGACCCAACAAATGCGCAACGCATGTTAAACAACTGGCAAAATGAATCGGCTCGCCAAGTACAATGGGACGATTTATATTTTGCTAACAGCAAAAACTTATACACACACAAAGACGCGAACGGAAACGTTTTACGCGAAGGTTTACGATCAAAATACATAGTTGAAAATAGATGGAACAATATTGTTTCTGGCGGTTTATCATCTTTATATACTGTAGAGAAAGAAAACATGACCATGAACGCTGGACTATTTGTTCAAGCACAACGTAATCATTATTACAATACTATTGAAGATTTATTGGGTGGTGATTATTGGGTTGATGTGAATCAATTTGCAGAGCAAGATTTTATTGATCCTAACGCTTCACAAAGTGATTTGCAAAACCCTAACAGAACTGTTGGCGTTGGAGACACTTATGGTAATAATTATTACATCATGAATGTTAACGCCACTGCATTTTGGCAAATCAACTACAGAACCAAAAGAGTTGACTATTATGGTGCAGTTGAATTAACAGATGAACAGTTTTATAGAGAAGGTTTATTTCAAACAGGTTTATTCCCTGACAATTCATTAGGAAAATCTGAAACTAAAAACTTTTTAAACTACGCTGTTAAAGGTGGTGCAACTTATAAGATTTCAGGAAGACAATACATTACAGCTAATGCTGCTTACCTTACAGAAGCGCCAACTTCAAGATCTGCATTTATTTCACCAAGAACAAGAAATGTAACAGTTGACGACCTTAAAAACGAAACGATTTACACGGGAGACATTAACTATATTTTACGCTACCCTAATTTAAAAATGCGTTTAACTTATTACTACTCTGAACGTAAAGACGCCGTTTGGTCAAGAAGTTTTTATCATGATGAATACAATTCATTTGTAAACTATGTAATGCAGGATGTTGATTACTTCCACCAAGGAATAGAATTAGGAGTTGATGGTAAAATTTATGGTGGGCTTTCTGGAAACTTAGTAGTTGCAATGGGGCAACATCTTTACAACTCTCGTCCAACAGCATCTATTTATGTAGACAACTCTGCAGAACTAATTGCTGAAGACAAAACCGTTTATTTACAGAACTATAAAATTGGTGGAATGCCGCAATCGGCTGCTTCAGCAGGTTTAAAATATAGCGGTAAAAAATATTGGTTTGCAGGAGTTAACTTCAATTACTTTGCAGATATTTATTTAGATCCAAACCCAGACAGAAGAACAGCTGAGGCTGTTGCAAACTTTGTAGAATCAGATCCACAGTTTGCACAAACTATTGAACAAACCAAATTAGAGAATGGATATTCAATGAGTTTATTTGCTGGTAAATCATTTAAAATTTCCAACTACTTCCTAAATATTAACGTGAACATTAATAACCTTACTAACAATACACAATTTGTTACGGGTGGATTTGAGCAGTTACGTTTTGATTCGCAAAAAATTGACAAGTTTCCGCCACGTTTAGGATACATGTATGGATTGAATTACTTTTTAATGGCCACTTTACGTTTTTAAAAGCATTTAAAATGAGAAAAAGAATTAACGCAATATTATTAGGAGTTTTCGCTATAAGTGCTGTTACGGCTTGTAAAAAAGAACCAGACTCTCCACCAATCAACTCAATTACTGATAGTGAAATTATTACGATTGACAGCTTAAAGGCTTGGCAACGTTCTGTCAATGATGCTATTTTAATAACAGACACTATTTCTGTTTACGGAATTGTGACTATGGATGAAGGAAATGGCAATATTTATAAGAATATTTATTTCCAAGATCACACGGGAGCAATCAATGTGCGCTTTACAAGTGGTACAGATTTAGTACAAGGAGATTCTATCCGAATTGCTTTAAATGGTGTAACCTTAAACAATTTTAATGGTGTTTACCAATTAGACAATGTTGAGGAAGAAACCAATGTTGTTGTGCAATCATCAGGAAATGATTTAGAACCATTAACCTTGACTATTGATCAAATTCAAACAGAATATACGGCCTTTTTAACAGATGACGAAATTGTTGAATTCAAGTATCAATCCATGCTAATGCGTTTTGCAGATGTTCAGTTTAAAACATCTGAATTATTGAATACGTATGCAGATCCAGTGAACCAAAGCTCTGAAAACAGATTATTTGAGGACTTTGATGGTTACACGAGTTTTATTAGAACAAGTGGATTTGCTGCCTTTGCCGGAGACAGCTTACCAAAAGGTGCTGGATCAATGGTTTGTATTATTAGTGAGTATAATGAAGAAATTCAATACATACTAAGATCACCAGAAGAGGCAGACATGCACGGACCGCGTGGACCGGGAGAATTATTAGTGAAAGACTTCAATGACGAAGACGTCAATTCTGGAGGTTGGCTTGTACAGCAAGTAGTAGGAACAGACGCGTGGGAAATTGGAGACTTAGGAAGTTGGGAAGATCGACCATATGCTGTAATTTCAAATTATGATGATGGAAATTCAGCGTGCGAAAGCTGGCTCATCTCCCCTAGCCTTGATTTAAGTGGATCAACTGATGCTTCACTTTCTTTTGACAATGCATATAATTACAGTGGTGATCCGCTAGAACTATTAATCTCTACGGACTATGCAGGTACAGGAGATCCTAATGCGGCAACATGGACTCCATTATCAGCAACATGGTCAACAGGAGGATTTGCATTTGTAAATTCGGGAAGTATTGATTTAGCAGCTTATTTAACAAGTAATGTTCGCATTGCATTTAAATACGTAGGAACAGACAGTAGCGGTAGAACTTGGGAAATTGACAATATTATTATTAACGGTTAAGAAAATGAAAAGATTTATTCAAAAAAGTACATTCGTTTTTATGCTTGGAGCACTTGCGCTCTCTTCATGTAAAAAAGAATACGACACTCCACCGTTAGAAGACATTCCTGAAACGGCTGTAATGACAATTGACGAATTGCGCACATGGCAAGCAACAGAAGGAGGAGTAATCTCCATTCAAAATGAGCTTTCTGTATACGGAATTATTACTATGGATGAAACTGATGGTAACGTTTACAAAAATATTTACATGCAGGATCATACTGGTGCAGTAAATGTACGAATGCTAAGTGGTGGCGGTGTTTACCAAGGTGATTCTGTTCGCATTTATTTAAAAGGAACAATCCTAAGTCAGTACAACGGTGTTTTACAAATTGATTCGGTAGATGTTGATAAGAACATTATCAAACAATCAACGAATAACAACTTTGCACCAGAAACTATTTCAATTGATTTAATTACTTCTTTAAAAGAATCAGAATTAATTCAAATTAATGATGTACAATTTATTAAACCAGAAGTTGGGCAAACATTTGCAGATGGCGAGGAACTAGTTTCGCTAGATCGCATTTTAGAAGATGTAGATGGAAACACGATCAAAGTAAGAACAAGTGGTTATGCAGCCTTTGCAGATGAAATGATTCCTGAAGGATCTGGAAGCATTGTTTGTATTGTAAGTCATTTTAATGGCGAAGTTCAATTATTGATTCGATCATTTAGCGAAATAGCTATGAACAATGACCGCTTTAGTGGATTAGTAGCTGCTAAAGATTTTGATGATGGAGAAATCAACTCTGGCGGATGGACAACATACCAAGTAGCCGGACCAGAAGTAGAATGGGAAACAAGCAGTGCAGGTGGCGCGCCAAATGATTATGGCGTAATATCCAATTATGTAGATGGTGCAAACATTGCCACTGAAAACTGGTTAATCTCCCCTTCTATTGACCTTTCAGAGGCGGCAAGCCCATATTTAAACTTTGATAATGCATGCAGCTATGATGGTGCGTTGTTGGAAATTCTTGTATCAACAGATTATGACGGAGCAAGTAATCCAAATGAGCAAGGTTCTTGGACTAATATTGGTGGGTTAGCAACACTTTCAACTGGTTTTTTCACCTGGGTTAACTCAACTAATGTACCTATTGGAACGTTAGGAGAAAACGTATACATTGCTTTTAAATACACCGGTTCAGTCTCTGACGGAAGAACTTGGGAGTTAGATAATATCTTAATACACGAATAAAAATCTTTCCTATTTTGAAATGGGGATTATAAATAAGCTAAAACAAAAAAAACAAACAATTGATTATGACTAAATTATTTACTTTATTATTGTCTATTACGCTGGGAGCGGCAAGTTTTGGACAAGTAATTTTCGAGAGTGATTTAAGCTCTTGGACAGATACAGATCCTGACGGATGGATGGGGTCTAAAACCAATATTGGTTCAGAAAACGTAGTTGAGCAACCAATTGGAGCAATGCACGGAACTGCAATGGCACAATTATTCAACGCTACAGGAAGTCACAAACGTTTCACAACAGAAGAAATGCCAGTGACTGAATTAGAAACTTATGAGATTAAAGTATGGTTAACAGGTATGGACGGATCTATGCTTCGTACAGGTTACTATAACTCTACTGCTGATGGTTGGTATTATAACGACTATATTGACGTATTTGCTGAAACTGGTGGAGAATTAACTATGTTAAGCCAAACAGTAACTATTCCAACTGGCTGTACTGATGCTGAATTCATTCTTTCATTACATAGTACGGATGAATTAGTAGGAATCGTAATTGATTCTGTTGCTATTGCGGTTGGTGAGCCAGAAGAATCAGAAGAAGTTTCTATTTATGACATTCAATATTCTGAGGATGCTGATTTCATTTCTCCATATGCTGACGAATTAGTAACAACAAGTGGAATTGTTACTGGTGTATTTCTTTTTGGAGCAGCAGAAGGAACTTTCTTTATTCAAGATGGTGAAGGCGCATGGAACGGAATTTATGTTTACGAACCAGGAACAGAAGTTGCACTTGGTGATAGTGTTGTAGTAACTGGAGAAGTTACTGAATACTTTACATTAACAGAAATCGTTTCTGTAGTTACTGTAAACGTTGTAAGTTCAGGACACCCAATGCCAGCGGCAGTAGCTGTGCCAACAGGAAGTGTGACAGATGAAGAATACGAAGGTGTATTAGTTCAATTAGAAGATGCAAAATGTACGAATCCAGATGTTGGTTTTGGACAGTTTGAAGTAGATGACAATTCAGGTGCACGTTTAGTGGATGATGAAATGTTTAGCTACACGCCAGCTGTAGATAACTATTATAACGTTACAGGTGTTACATTCCTTTCTTTTGGAGAGACTAAAGTTTACCCAAGAATGCTTTCTGATATTGAAGTAACAGGATATGCTGGAATCGAAGAAAACGAAAACGGTTTAAGCCTATACCCTAACCCAGCAACTGAAATGATTACATTAAATGTTAATGCAACTGCATTAGTAAACATTTATAGTGTTGATGGTGCTTTAGTATACTCTGCTAATGGAAATGTAAACACAATTGATGTATCTTCATTTGATGCAGGTATTTACCAAGTTGTAGTTACAGAAAATGCAACAACAATGACTGAGCGTTTGATTGTAAGATAATTAAACTTTAACATATTTAAAACGCCTTGCTTTTAGTTAAGCAAGGCGTTTTTTTTGTTTTATCATCCCAAACAATTTTTATTGATTTTCAAACAATAATCAGGCAACCGAAACTTTCAAACTACGTACTACTAATAAAGTCATTAACCATGTTCAAATTATTCGTATCAATAGCGTTTTTAACGCTTACATTAACAGGAAATAGTCAAATTATTTTTCAATCAGATTTTAGCTCATGGACAGATGGTGTTCCAAATGAATTCCTAGGTCCTCAATCAACTTTTACTGCTATTGAAATTGTACCTGTTCCACTTGGTGCAGAACATGGAACATTAATGGCAAACATGCTCAACACGAATACAGAAGATAAGCTGTTTACTACCATCCCTATTTCTGTAGTTGGTGGTGAAAGTTATAAAATTCAAATGTGGACTTTAGGACTATATGGAGCAGAAATGCGCACAGGTTTCTACGATAGTTCTAATGAGGAATTCACTACTTACAATCCTTTCTTAGATATTGGAGCAGAAACAGGAGAGGAAATAAACCTTGTAACGCAAATCATTACTGTTCCCAGTTCATGTACTAGCGGAGAGTTTGTTTTTTCGATCAGAAATACAAGCACTAGTGTAGGAATAATATTTGACTCTTTAGCGATCGAAACTATAGATGCTTCAAACCTTATTGAAGAGGAGCAAAACTCTTTTTCAATATACCCTGTCCCTTCATCTGATTTTATTCAAATCAATTCAGCTACAGAGGGAGTAGTTTCTATCTTTACTGTTTCTGGACAATTAGTTCTCAAAAAAGAAGATAGTTCTCTTCCAATTGATATTTCTGAATTGGAACAAGGGCTATACATTGTTCGCTTAGAAAATGAAAATGGTATCGTTTCTAAAACGATTACAGTTAACTAAATACTCGCAAAGTATCCCCTATTCTAAGGGATGTTTCTATTTTGTAATTGGATTATTGATTGACAGGTAACTTCAACCTTTTCAACGTAACGTAAACATTACAATGACAATTACTCAAAATATCTTTTGAAATTATTTAATAAAGAAATTTATCAATAGCGCGTGAAGATCTTACTCCGCGTCTAACTCCTGACGAATACGCTGGCTTAATTGACGATTATACGTCTCTTTTAACCAATTTAGGTAACTATCAGTCGCTTTGGTAATGCATTTAGTGTAATGCTTTAATCTTCGCTCAATATCATCCTGCAATTCCTCTAACAGCATCAAACCGTCATACATGTCCTCAGAATTTTCAGCCACAACTTCAAAGTGATTGTCTAAAGATATGTCCACGGCTTCTTTACCTTTTTTACCAGCATCAATACAATCGTCGTACACCTTTTTCATTGAAAATTCTTCCAACAAACCTGGAGACTTCAATTTATCCTTTAGGTTACGTGGCAATTCATATGCCGCCTCAAACATCATATCATCCTCTTCACTCAATCGAGCTTCTAAGAAACGATCTGGGTAATTGAAAGCATCTTGCCAATCGATATACTCTTGCCAATATCCAAAACGGCGAACGTTATTTCCAAGATCAATCACTTGGAAAGAGCTCTTATTCTCTAGTTTACGAGAACCACGCCCAATCATTTGGTGATAAAGCGTTAATGAACGTGTTGCACGATTCAAAATAATTGTTTCAACCGTAGGTTCATCAAAACCAGTCGTTAAAATTCCGACAGACGTTAATACTGCACCCGGCGTTTCTTTAAACCACTTTAATATATCTTTACGTTCCGTATCTCCAAACGTACTATCTAAGTGACGCACTTTATAATTGTGCTTTTTAAATAGTTCATAAACAGATCGAGACGACTCAATTCCACTATTAAAAATAAGTGTCTTTCTTTTTAGAGCAACTTCTTCATACGCAAAAAGTAATTTCTCTTGCATGAAATAGTTACTATATACTTTGTCAGAAGAACTCACTGTAAAATCTCCGTTTACACCAATCTTTAAACCGTGTAGGTTTACATCATAGGTATAAGTTTCAGCATTTGATAAATACTGCTTTTCAATTAAAGATTTAATACTTTCTCCAACAATTAACTTATCGTAATTGTCTTTTAATGGTAATGTTTTATTAGAACTTAGCGGCGTTGCCGTAACTCCTAATATGTTAACATCCTGAAAGTATTGAAAAATTTTACGGAATGAATTGTTGTGTGCCTCATCAACAATTACAAGTCCAATGTTTTTTATAAACTCTTTATCGTCTTGCAAACGATTATTCAACGTTTCCACCATTGCAGTGAAAGAATCAAACTGAGACTGATCGTCCAACGTCTTCACCAAACTGTTCACTACTTTGTTCTCAATCCCCAATGCAGTTAGTTGCTTAGAGGTTTGAACACACAGCTCAATTCTGTGTGTAAGAATTAAAACTTTTCTTTTCGTCTTTTGAATATATTCTCTTGCAATATTCGAAAAGATAACCGTTTTACCTCCACCAGTTGGTAATTGAAAGAGTAAATTAAAGTTTTGACCCTCGTCTTTCAGCTCCTTAATTATCTGATTAACAATGTTTTTCTGGAACGGATAGAGTTCTTTTTTCTTGAAGAGGCTTTTGTCAATCATATCAATCTTGTGGCATTTTGAGCGGTGCAAAAATAGCACCTTTTAATTGAAAATAAAAATTCTGAGGCATCTATTATTGAAATGCCAAGAAATAATGATTTTTCAAGTTTCATGCTAATTGTATCAAAAAAAAATTGAATCGTATTATCTTTGTTCTTTTAGAAACGACAAACGAATTAAAATGAGCGAAATAGAAAGAGTAAAATGTTTGATTATTGGGTCTGGCCCTGCTGGTTATACAGCTGCAATTTATGCTGCTAGAGCTAATATGTCACCAGTTTTATATCAGGGATTACAGCCTGGAGGTCAATTAACAACTACTAATGAAGTAGAAAACTTCCCGGGGTATCCAGAAGGGATTACTGGTCCTGACATGATGATTGAGCTTCAAAAACAAGCAGAACGTTTTGATGCTGACATTAGAAGTGGTTGGGTTTCAAAAGTAGATTTTACTGGTCCTGTTCATAAGGTTTGGGTTGATGAGAAAACAGAAATTCACGCAGATACAGTTATTATTTCAACTGGTGCGTCAGCAAAATACTTAGGTTTAGAATCTGAGCAACATTATTTAAAAATTGGTGGAGGTGTATCTGCTTGTGCTGTTTGTGATGGTTTCTTTTATAGAGGTCAAGAAACAATTATTGTTGGTGCTGGAGATTCTGCATGCGAGGAAGCGCACTACCTTTCTAAGCTTTGTACAAAAGTGACTATGCTTGTTCGTAAAGATGAGTTTAGAGCTTCAAAAATTATGGCGGACAGAGTTAAAAACACTGAAAACATTGAGATTTTATTCAATACTGAAACGGTAGAAGTTTTAGGTGATGGCAACGGTGTAACTGGAGCTAAAGTAAAAAACAATGTTACTGGTGAAGAGTCTGAAATTCCTGGAACTGGATTTTTTGTTGCAATTGGGCACAAACCAAACACAGACATTTTTAAAGGATGGATTGATTTAGATGAAACTGGTTATATCATTAACGTACCAGGAAGTTCTAAAACAAATGTTGACGGTGTATTTGTATCTGGAGATGCTGCAGATCATGTTTATCGTCAGGCAGTAACTGCTGCAGGAACAGGATGTATGGCAGCTCTTGACGCAGAAAGATACTTAGCGGCTCAAGAAGGTTAAAAACTAGCATGTTATGCATGCGTTATTATTGATATTAAGGAGCTTTGTATTTTGCAAGGCTCCTTTTTTTGTACATCAATTTTTTCTGTACTTTACAGGTTGAAGCCTGTGTGTTAAAAGGCTATTAATCTTAATGGTAATGACTTTCATCATTCTACTTTACTTATGAAAGTATTATATTTGCACAGAGTTTAACCAAGCTCTTTAGACCGGTTTATTGACTTAATTCATAATTGCAAAATCTTGGCACAAGATTCGTATTGTAAATGTCAAAACCAATTTAAAAACTAACAAATTTATCTATGAAAAAAACAATTACCTCACTCCTACTATTTATTGCAGGTTATGCTTCTTTTGGGCAAATAAAGGCCGAATTAAAAATTGAAGGCATTAGTCCTGAAATTGAAGCGAACCTGCTTCAAGGTGACATGTTAAGCTATTTTGGAGACATAGCATTCCACAATAACTTAATTGTTGAAGTTTATAATGACCGTCAACGAAAAGTATTTGGTCAATCAATTGAAATACCTAGAGATGAAAGCGGACACCACCAACTATCTACTTCTATTTCAATTATAGAATCAGACTGGATTAGTTTACAAGGGGAATTTGAACTATATGTTTACACCAATACTATTTTAGGTAATAGAATTTGGACAAAGACGAAGCGGACTCTAGAAAATGCAAGTGATCCAATTATCTTAGATCACTATAATGCGGGTGAAAGTGAAATTGCTCAACCTAAAAGCATCCTTCCTATAAACATTAGTAACCAATTGGGAAGTAGCAAAGCCGACAAAGAAATAAAGCTATTACTTTCTGAAAACGGCGACAACAGAACGAACCTTTCTAAAAAAGACTACCGGTTTATGCTTAAAAATGAGGGGCAGGATAATTGGGTAATTGATATAACAGGACCTCCGCATACAGAGTATAGCACAGGTCATATTAAAGCTGCAATACCTTACACTGATCAGGTAGACCTTAGTAAATCAATTGTTTTAAGAGTTGAAAAAACAACCCAAAAAGGCAACTTATTGTGGTTGGAAGAAACAATTACTCCTCGAACTTTACTTAAAACACGTTATCCTAATAATTATGCATTAATTGAAAAAGATGAAAGCACCGAGGAGCCTGAAATTGAAGAAGATGTAACAGAAGAAACTGATACGACACAAGAGGATAACAATGCATCAAATGACAACAAAGAAGAAGAGCCACCCGCAGCAGACAAACCTGTTGTTCTAGGATCATCCATTGCTACTAAGCCTACCAAAACAGGACCGCAAGGCGCAACTGATTTAACAACAAAAACCGTTATTGCAAAATGTACGGAAAATACTGAGGGCGATTCTTTAATTACAATAAATGGTTCAAGTATCTGCCTGAATGGAACCAAACCTGCAGGCTCAAGCGCTAATTCAGGAAAACTAAATTTTGATTGTAATTTGGAGATTAACGGCGTTATCTTTCCTTTAAAAGCAGGAGAATATGTGCGCTACAATCGTGTTAAAGGGACTTTAATGGAAGGAACATTAAGAGCAGATTTAGCATATGAAGCAAAAGCAGGGTTGGTTTTATTAAAAGCAGGAACTAAAGTAACTTTTTCTGGAAATAAATTAGCTTCTGCGTTCCTTGCTGATGACGCTTCACTAACAATCAATGACATTACTATTATAGCTATAGCTGGCCAAGGAGAGGATCCAGATATCCGATTCGACAATCAAGGTAGATTAGCAGGTTGCACCCTTAAAAATGCTGTAGAATGGAAAGCAAATCAAACAGTGAACTTAAGCGAAAACAGCCGATTGGTATTTAAAAATGGTAACCTTAGTCAAGTATTTTTAGGAGAAAATGGAAACGTATCTATTGGCAACAAGACATATAAAGTAAGCAAAGATACACGACAACCGTCATTCCGTTTTAACTCAGCAAATGATTTAGATGCATTCTTAGCTGGAAGCGATAATTCTGTTGAAATTGAAGGACAAACGGTTTCAATTGAAAATGGATCAGAAGTTCGTTTGATTGCTGAGGCTGGAACGTTAGCAATTGAGCGATTTGTAGCAGGAAACGAAGTAACTCTAAAAGTTTATAAAGGATCTAAAACGAAAGAAGTGCTCGTTAAAAAGGGTAAAAAAATTGCGTTTAAAGCCGGGAAAGTCGTAAAAGCCGGTTAAGACCAATTTACTTAATTAAATAAATAGGCGCCTCTAGCAATTAGGGCGCCTATTTTGTTTTTCATTATTGAATTTCGATACTTATTTTATAAGTGTTGTATTTCCTTTTTGCATCCCACTCTTACCGTCAACCAATTCATATTGCAATAACCAATGAAATACTCCCGAGTTTTGTTCCTTGCCCATAAATGTGCCATCCCACCCGATATTTTGCTCTGTTGTTTCAAACATTAATTCTCCATAACGATTATATACCGCAAAATACATTTGTTTAATGCCATAACCTTGTACAAATAGCACGTCATTGTTTCCATCATAATTAGGAGAAAAGGCCGTTGCAACCCCTACTCCTTCAATAAAATTAACAAGCACTACAACCGAATCTGAAGAAGAGCAACCATTAGCTGATGTGTGCACGACAATATAGGTTTGATTTTCACTTGGATTTACCGTAGTAATAGGGCAATCCTCACAAACAACATTATCATCTGGCGACCAAATATAAGTTCCATTAACGTCACTTCCATTTGCGATTAAACTGGCAGATCCTCCAAGGTCAACTATTGTATCGTGCGCTGCATTTACAGTTGGAGCATCAAATACAGTAATTAAGTTATTATACATAGCTTCATCTCCAGCAGCATTCGTTACTGTTAGCGATACATTCACTTCTCCTGCAGTTTCAAAGCAAAAAATAGGATTTTGATCCTCAGAAATATCCAAACCTCCAAAATCCCAAGCCCAAGTTACAGGCTCGCCAATTGATTGATCAACAAATGTAATACAGTCTCCTACACAAATCTCTTCAAGAGATTCAAAATCAGCAATTACAGGCTCACAGATTACCACATTAATTGTTATTTCAGCTTCACCAAAACATCCAAAATCATCTTCACCTATTACAACATATGTTTCTGTGAATAAAGGATTAAATACGACACCATCTTCTATTCCACCAGACCATAAATAAGTTAATGCTCCGCCACCAGAAAGGGTAACTTCATCACCTTCACAAACTTCTGTTCCAGGATCAGCAGTAATTGTAACTGCAGGTAATTCTCTAACATTTATGGTAATAGTTGTATCATCCACCACTACTCCGTTTGTAATTGTTAGTGTTACCAATTGTTCTCCAGGGTTATCAAAACAAACCAATCCAGTTTCTTCACCAATAATTGGCCCACCAATAGCAGGGTCACTAAATGTCCAAGCATATTCCACAATGCCAATTCCAACTGATGCATCTTCAAAATTTAAACAATCTCCAACACAAATATCTAGATCAGTTGGGGTAAATACAGCTTCTATTTCATCACAATCTTCCAATACTGTTATTGTAAAAGTGGTGTCGTGAACTCCTGTAGCATCTGTTACTTCTAACGTTACATCATAAACTCCAGGAGTATCATAAAGCACATTATGCGGCCCCTCAGTAGCAGCTACTGCGGGTAAACCTCCATCAAATGTCCAGTTCCATGCAGTAACACCATCTTCACTAATACTTTCATCAGTATATGTAATTTCTTCATCACTGCAAATTGTTGCACCTTCAGGAGTAAACAAAGCTGTTAATTCAACCTCATCATCTGGATCAGTTATATTTACATCATAATCTTCAGTCTCTCCTTCGCCAAAATCGGTATCAACGCCAAGTGCTGAATGTTCGCAAGGTAATGCTGGAGGATCTAATTCAGAAAAAGTATAATCATCATCCTCATAAACCCGCACCCTCATCCTTGTCACTCCAATAGCAGCTGTAGCAGGAACCGTGAAGGTAAAAGTAAGTTCAGTTGCAGGTGGCCAATGTTCTTCTCCAATTTTTTCTCCAACATCTGTAAAATCACCATCATTGTTAAAATCAATCCAAGCTGCAATCATATGAATTGTTACTCCTCCACTATGATTTATAATTAAATCTTGAGTTGATCCACGCTCTAAATCCGTTGCGGGGAGATCATTGTAATAAATATAATGTGGTGCTGGTGTCGCAACAGCTCCTGAAACATTATTCAAAGTATTCAGCTCTACAGAAGATATATGATGATTTAAACCTCCAAATACATCAAGATATCCAGCACCGCAATATGGAGCAGGTTCTGTTATTTGTGAAAAACATATTCCTGAAAAAAGGAATGAAGTTATAAAAGCCAGATAAATTTTCATTTGTTTCATTTTCTATTTTTCAATTAGACGGAGACGTTGCCTTTTAGTAGACCTTTTCGGACACTACAAAGGCTCTACAACAGAGAAAAACTATTAAAACCAAACTGCAAACAATTGATAAACAAAAACATGAAAGTCTCTCATTAAGACAAAATCAATGGCTATAAAACAAAAAAACATTCGCAATTACGCGAATGTTCCTTTAAAACTATATTTAAAATGTACTTAGAAGTTCGGGCGTAATGGATGACTTTCGTAGAAATCATTAATATACTTTACCGCTTCTTCTGGATCATCTGTCATTCTTAACAGGTCCATATCTTTTAAAGAAATATTGCCTTCCATGTTGAGCATGGCCTCTTCAATCCAACTTACCATACCTTTCCAATATTCTGTACCGAAAAGCACTACTGGTTTCATGTCGATTTTTTTGGTTTGCATTAGCGTTAGCGCTTCAAACAACTCGTCTAATGTTCCGAAACCTCCGGGGAAGGTAATAAAACCTTGTGTGTATTTAACAAACATTACTTTACGCACAAAGAAATAGTCAAAATCTACCGGATGATTAACATATTGATTACCTGATTGCTCAAATGGTAATACAATATTTAATCCTACAGACTTTCCTTTCCCTTCTGCGGCACCTTTATTTCCTGCTTCCATTATCCCTGGTCCACCACCTGTTATCACTCCATATCCTGACTCAACTAATAAACGTGATGTTTCTACTGCTTTTTCATAATATGGATTATCTGGCTTTGTTCTTGCCGATCCGAAAACTGAAACACATGGCCCAATTCTCGCCATTTTTTCATATCCCTCTACAAATTCCGACATTATTTTAAATATCGCCCAACTATCGTTAGTCCTTATCTCATTCCAATCCTTTTCTGTCATATCTAATTCTGATTATTTTAAATTTCGATCTCTTAATATAAGCATTCTAGCATAATATGCGGCGTTCTATTCGCCCAATCGACCGTTTAAATCTAAAAATTCGTTAAATAATATAATTTACGTGTAGTGATAGGAAATATTGTGCAAGTTCAATCGTCTACTATAAAAACAAGAATATTTAATTGACGATAATGAAAACATTAACATTCACAACAACGATAAAGAAAGAGAAGGATGCATTGAATATTTCGAACCTTCTTAAGAACTATTTTGGTCTTAAATCAGCAAGTATAGATTGGACCAATAAAGGCAACTTATTAAAAATAGAAGGTAAAAACTTGCTCCCTAAAAAAGTGGAACAAACCTTATTATTATTTGGTTACAAATGCAAGCAGTTACTATAGTGTAGCAGCACTTAACAATGCTACTACACTATAAATAATAATATAATTGGATGATTTAGAAGCTAGGACCTACCCTTGCTTCTTTTTATCTTTCTTAGAATTTTTAATACTATCTAATTTTTCCTGATCAGGAGTACCATGAATAATTGGATTTCCACTATCAGGTAATGGTAAATCAATTACCAATGAATCAGTTATAGTTAATGAACTATCGCTTAAAACAACGGTTGAATCCTGATCATTATTAGTTTGCACTGAATCTTCGCTTGTACCGCAAGCTATCAGTAAAAAAGGGATACTAACGTATAATAATCTTTTCATTTGCTATTTGTTTTTCGTCTGATAGAATTTGTACAAAATATGTTCCGCTTGCTAAGTTTGCTTTGTTAAATGCAAATTTATTTTCACCTACAAAGGCAGTTCCAGAATAAAGGTGTTTCACTAATCTCCCGTCCAAACCTATAATTTTAACCTCCACTGGAGTGTCTTCTGTAACATCAAAATTTAAAACAAAAGTTTCAACCACTGGATTTGGTGCAATTGTTAAATTTTCGTCTGTAGAATTTTCATTGATACCAACTGAATAATCGGCATGAATCTCTGCAATCCAAGTATTCCAACGGTGAGGAGCTGTTCCATACATTCCGTTAATCCAAACAGAAGGCTCAGCCGCATTATGTCGTCTTGCAGTTCCAGTATAATCACCCCAACGTTCAACAGACGGAGAAGTAAAACAAGCATATGAAGCACTTTCTTTAATCAAAGTAGTTTCAGACCAATCTCCGGCGTCATTTACATGCACGGCTCTAACCTCTGGATAAACTGAAGAACTTACACTCCCGAAACTAATTAATGCTGAACGATCATCAGGAGAGAATCCAAACCATGCGATTGAAGGATAAGAATAATCCATATTACCTGCGTCACCAAATTTGTCAGATGTATTTGAAAGTGCAGATACATTTAAACGATTATAGTTAATTCCATTCCAACCTGAACCTACATCTGATTGAAAAACAAAATGAATAATTCCATTCATATAAAATCCACTCAAACATCTACAATCTCCATTATCTAATTGGCAAGAAGTACCTAATTGAGAAGCATCAGCAGCAACATCATAACTGCCTGTAGAAACAGAATAATAATCCATTGTAGGACTGCCGGCAATTGCATCTGTAATGTCATATAACTTAATGGTATTTCCTGAAAAAGGAGAACTTGCTACCATATAAATTCCAGGCCCGTAATTAACATTTGAACCAGAAGAAACAGGTAATAAAGTAAAAGGGTCTGCAGAAAGGTCAAACCAATACTGCCAAGTTAAAGAACCTCCGTCATATCCATCAAACTTTTCCATTTGATAAACTACTGATTGATTGAAACCACCACCATTATAAAATAAGTTTCCGGAAATAAATAACTCAGTATCTGAAATAGCCAATTTAGGATAATCAAACCAACTGTTATCTCCTAATGGATTTCCTGTTAGTTTGTAGTAATTCCATCCGTCAGAAGGATCATTCGTCTCTGAAAACATAATTAACAGGTTAGAATTTGAAGAGTGTCCTGAGCATTCCTGCGCAAAAAACACAAAACGATCTTCCTCTGCATCATAATGTACAACAGGATCGCAAACGTAAGCAATTGATGGATCATCAATAAAGTCTACAATTGAATTTGAATAAGTTGTTGCTCCAGCAGTAGTTTTATACTGAATTGTTGTATTTGCTACACTTACAATAATTCCACCGTCAGATATTGCTATTGAATTATCCATTGGCGAACTTCCATTATTTGGATTTCCTGCAAACTCTTCACCTACTACAGGAGTTGACCCTGCAAGAATTACTTCATCCTCTTCTCCAACAATGCCTGCAAATTCTGTTTTGAATTCCAATTTTGCTGCCTTCGCTGCTTTCATTTCAGCTTCACCAGGTAGCTCATGGCTTACACGGTTAGCCTTACTTGTTAATGTAGGTGTCCAATCCAAGTCACCAGATGGAGTTTGTTTTTTTGCAACCAGTTCTGATTGAAATATTTCAGATTTTTGAGCTTCTCCAAGTTTTTGCGATTTGTCAATGACAGCCTTTCCTGATTGGGCAAAAGACACACCTTGTCCAATTATGACAAAAGCGAACGCAATCGTAAGTAAATTTTTTTTCATGTTTTAGTTATTCAAGTTTAAATCTATTGGGATACCAAATTTAAGCAGTTTTTTATGCATTCACTCCTATTAATGATTTTTTTTCTAAGAGTAATTCATATTTTTACACTTTGAAAACACAATATTTTATGCAAAATCCTCTCTATTCTCCATACGCCGGAACTTTAAACACAATTCCTTTTGACTCAATACAAATAGAGCATTACAAACCTGCAATTGTAGAAGCAATTGAAATGGCTAAAGCTGAAATTGAAAAAATCAAAAACAATAAAGAAGAGGCTAGTTTTGAAAACACCATAGCTACTTACGAGCGCAGCGGTGAATTATTGGGACAAATTTCAAGTATCTTTTTTAATCTTAACAGTTCTAAAACGAATGATGAGATGCAAAAATTGGCTCAGGAATTATCTCCTTTGTTGACAGCATACTCTAGCGAAATTCAACTAGACGAAATTTTGTTTACTCGCATTAAAGCAGCATATAACACTATCGATAAATCTGCCTTAGATACTGAAAGTGCTTATTTGTTGGAGAAAATCTACAAAAGTTTTGTTCGGAATGGCGCCAACTTAAACGAGGCGGATAAATCTACTTTAAAATCTATCAATTCACGTTTGTCGCAGTTGAGCTTAACGTTTAGTGAGAATGTTTTAAAAGACAGCAACGATTATGAATTATGGATCAATGATGAAAATGATTTAGCAGGACTACCTGATGGCGCTAAAGAAGCTGCAAAGCTAATGGCGAAAGCTAAAGGGGAAGAGAATAAATGGTTAGTTAATTTAGATTACCCTTCTTATTTACCCTTCATGAAATATGCAGAGAATAGAGCTTTAAGAGAAGAGCTATTTATGGCATTTGGAGCGAGAGGATGCAAGGATAATGATTTTAACAATGAGGCAACATTAAAAGAAATTGCAAAATTAAGACATGAAAAAAGTCAGCTTTTAGGTTACAAGTCACATGCTGATTTTGTTTTGGAAGAACGCATGGCAAAATCGCCAGACAATGTTTACAAACTTTGGGATGAGCTATTGAATAAAGCCTTTCCTTTAGCAGAAAAAGAGATTGCCGAAGTTCAAGCAATTGCGGATAAAATGAATGGCCCAAATCCAATGCAACGTTGGGATTTTAGCTATTACGCAGAAAAACTGAAGAACGAAAAATTTGCATTAAACGACGAGTTATTAAAACCTTATTTTAAGCTAGAGAATGTAATTTCAGGAGCTTTTCAAACCGCCGAGAAACTATTTCACCTGACATTTAAAGAAAGAACAGATCTTGAAAAATATCATGAAGATGTTAAAACCTACGAAGTTCTTAATGCAAATGGTGACCATATAGCGGTACTTTATGCTGACTTCTTTCCAAGAGCGAGCAAGCGTAACGGCGCTTGGATGACTTCATATAGAGGACAAAACAAATACGATAATAAAAATCAACGCCCAATTACTTCTATCGTTTGTAATTTTACTAAACCGACAGAATCAAAGCCATCATTGCTTACTTTTGGGGAAGTTACTACCCTATTTCACGAATTTGGACATGCCTTACATGGTATGTTAGCAAATGGGCATTATGAAAGTTTAAGCGGTACATCTGTATTTTGGGATTTTGTTGAATTACCATCTCAATTAATGGAAAACTGGTGTTATGAGCCTGAATGCTTGGCTTTATTCGCTAACCATTATGAAACAGGAGAAACAATACCTCAAGATTTGGTTCAAAAAATAAAGGACAGCATGAACTTTTTAAGTGCTTATCAAACCGTTCGTCAAGTATCGCTTGGGCAGTTAGATATGGCATGGCATAATTTAAGTGCACCTTTAGCGGAAAACACAAATGTGTATACTGTTGAAAAAGAATCAGGAGCTAAAACTGAGCTTTTCCCTGCGGTTGAAGGAATAGCAACATCATGTGCGTTTTCACATATTTTTAGTGGCGGCTATTCTGCTGGATATTATAGTTATAAATGGGCTGAAGTGTTAGAGGCTGATGCTTTTGAATATTTCAAAGAAAATGGCATTTTTGATTCAAAGACCGCACAACGTTTTAACGACAATATTTTATCAAAAGGAGGTTCAAGCGATCCTATGGAACTATATGTAGCGTTTAGAGGCCAAGAACCTTCAACAGATGCTTTGCTGCGTAAAAGCGGCTTAATGAGCTAATAATATTGACGAGCTCATAATCACCTTTTTAAGCGATTTTAATCTCGCTCATTTGGTTGTAACTTTGTCAGCAAATTTGCAAAAAAATTAATGGAGATTCTAGCAGACGTATGGGATGACATAATGCAGGGGCTAATTGAACCCCTCTATTATTTCAATGATCCTGAAAAACGCATTAGCTATTTCTATTTAATTTCGTCACTGCTTTTAGCCTATTATGTTTACTATAAAGCCAAAGAAAAAATTCCTTTTTACAAATACATTTTCAACAAAAAAATTTGGCTGAGCAAATCTGCATTTATTGATTATAAGTACTTTTTTTTCAATGGAATTATTAAAGTAGTTTTGATTGCTCCACTAGTTAATACATGGTGGTATTTAGGTGTTTCAATTAATGATTGGATGGAAGAATCTTTTGGTTTTTCAAAAACACTACTTTCAGAAAATGAATTAATCGTCTACTATACCCTAACCTTAGTTGTATTATCTGATTTGCTTATCTACCTCATTCACTTGGCTATGCACAAAATTCCATTTTTATGGGAGTTTCATAAAATCCATCACTCTGCCACTACATTAAACCCTATCACTCAATATAGACTGCACCCTGTTGAGTTAATAGTAAACAATATTGCACTCGTTTTACTTTCAAGTTTTTTAGTCGGATTTTTTGATTATTACTATGCTGGATCGGTCAAAGCGGCAACCTACCTTGAGGTGAATATTTTTGTTGTGTTATTTCTATTTTGGGGCTCAAGTTTGCGTCATTCACATGTAAAGTTGAAATACTTCCACTTTTTGGAGCGTTTTCTCCTTAGTCCCTTTCAACACCAATTGCACCATAGTGACAACCCAGCACACTTTGATAAAAATATGGGTTCCAAATTAGCCATTTGGGATTGGATTTTTGGAACATTAGTCCGCTCTTCGCAAGTCACTAAAATTAGATTTGGGTTGGGAAAAAGTGAGGAAAAGAACTATAATAGTTTTTTCAAAACACTCTATATGCCTTTCAAGAATATTGGGCTATTTCTATTGGGTAAAAAATAAACATCATAAAATACAAATCCCCCTTATAAAAATATAAAGGGGATTTGATTTGCTACTTTACTAAGTTGTAAGACAATTTGTCAAGATGACCAAATTACCACGAAAAACTCTACTCTTAAACCAACCTTTCGGTTGTTGTCTTACAAACTCAGTTTTTTAAATGCTACCCTTATACGTTTATAAGGTGAACTCAATCATTGTTTTGGGTTTCAATGTTAAAGCAAATCTATTGATTACATACAGTTCATAAAAGCGTATTTATACGTGATTTTCATTTATTTTAAAAAATTCAGGCATTTTATTGGTTTAATAATTACATAAAAGCATTATTAAATCAATTGTAAAACAATGATATTAGATTAAGAGCAATACTTTAGAGACATATTGATTAGAAAAACTTTATTAAACAGCTCGATTTAATAAACTATAGAAATAACAAAAGCTGCTCAAGACGTTTCCTGAGCAGCTTTCGATTGCTACTTGAGCTAAGCTTATCCTTTTGTATTGACACAATTAAATTACCATGAAAAAACCCTACTCTTAATAATTAATGTGTCAAATTGGTATAAACTTAGTTTTATATATTCCCAATAAAGGAATAATGGTATTACTTGCGTTTTGGGTTTGTTAATGCTGTTGTAAATGTAGGGGCTATTATGTCCTTAAAAAACGGTATAAAGACCTAATTATATAATTTATTTTAGGTCTTTATCATTTCGCCAAAAGGCTTAATTTTAATTATTACAAACAAAAAAAGTTCTCAAACCCTAAGGCTTGAGAACTTTCAAATCATTTATTTGCAACTACTTAAAGGTGAATAACCTCATCATATGCAGCAGCAGCAGCTTCCATTACAGCCTCACTCAAAGTTGGATGAGGATGCACAGTTTTTATAATTTCGTGACCAGTAGTTTCTAGTTTTCTAATAGCAACAATTTCCGCAATCATTTCTGTTACGTTCATTCCTATCATGTGTCCACCTAACAACTCACCATATTTTGCATCAAAGATAAGTTTTACAAACCCATCATTAGCACCAGCAGCACTTGCTTTACCAGATGCTGAGAAAGGGAACTTACCAATTTTAATATCGTACCCGGCTTCTTTAGCAGCTTTTTCTGTCATTCCAACAGACGCTACTTCAGGAGAACAATATGTACAACCTGGTATGTTTCCATAATCCAATCCTGCAACATTCATTCCTGATATCTTTTCAACACAAATGATTCCTTCTGCAGAAGCTACGTGAGCCAATGCTGGACCAGAAACAATATCACCAATTGCATAATATCCTGGGATATTAGTTTGATAAAACTCGTTTACCAATACTTTTCCTTTATCTGTTGCAATTCCAACATCTTCCAATCCAATTCCCTCTAAATTAGTTTCAATTCCAACTGCAGAAAGAACAATATCACAATCGATAATCTCTTCTCCCTTTTTCGTTTTCACTTTCACTTTACATCCAGCACCACTTGTATCAACAGACTCTACAGAAGAGCTTGTTTTAATCTTTAAACCTTGCTTCTTTAAAGAACGCTCTAGTTGTTTTGAAACTTCTTCATCCTCAACAGGAACAACAACTGGCATGTATTCTACCACAGTTACATCAACCCCCATTGCATTATAAAAATATGCAAACTCAACGCCAATAGCTCCAGAACCTACTACTACCATTTTCTTTGGTAATTCAGGAAGAACCATTGCTTCGCGATATCCTATAATCTTTTTTCCATCTTGTGGAAGGTTTGGCAATTGTCTTGATCTTGCTCCTGTTGCTAAAACAACACCTTTGTTTGCCTTATAATCAGTCACATTACCTTTAGCATCTGTAACGGCAACTGTTTTACCAGCTTTAACTTTACCTGTTCCTACTAAAACGTCAATTTTATTTTTTTTCATTAGGAATTTAATCCCACCACTCATTTTTTCTGCTACTCCTCTACTTCTCTTAACAATTCCCTCAAAATCTGGTTCCGCTCCTTTTACGTTAATTCCGTAATCGGCTGCGTGTGTAATGTATTCAAATACATTTGCACTCTTTAATAATGCTTTAGTGGGAATACATCCCCAGTTCAAGCAAATTCCACCAAGTTCTGCTTTTTCAACAACAGCTGTTTTTAAGCCTAATTGTGAAGCTCTAATTGCGGCAACATATCCACCAGGCCCACTTCCAATTACTATAATATCGTAAGTCATAATTTGAAATTTAATCTTCCGCGAATTTAACTAATTATCATTCAATAAATGATTGCTCGATCGAATATTTTATTTTTGATTTTATAAATTAAGTTCAATCATTATTTAAGGATTAAAATGCATTCTAAAATCAGACAGGTTTAACGCGCAGATTGTTTATTTTTGAAATTGAACTAAATTTATCAAAAGAAACCCAAAGGATAGTTGTAGCATGCAAACAAAGTCATCAATGAAAAAGAATAACATAGTCACTCATAAAAAGCAGTTTAAGCTGTATATATTCACAAGTTTATTGAGCCTATTGTTTTTGTCTGGTTGTGCACTATTAAAAGGAAAAAAAGAAATTGTTGGCTTAACATTCTCTTATTCACCTACTGCTGAAATAAACTATGGCTACAGTTTTTCATTTAAAACTAAGTTGGTTTATTCTAATGGTAAAGAAAAAGATATTACAGATAAAAAAGGACTATCCATTACTATTAATGGTGGAACTTATAATAATGGAAAAATTTCAATAGGTGGTTATCCTGAAACCTTGCGTTCTGATACAGTTCACGTAGCTGCACATTATACCGTAAATGAAACAGAATATGATTTGAAAGAATCAATTCCCTTTAATTATAATGGTACACTTATTATGAATTTCAGCGGTGACGCAGGTAAAAATGGTGCTGATGGAGACAATAAAGGAACTCCACTATTATTAAGAAATGGAAAAACGGGTGGAGATGGTGAAGACGGTACACAAGGTGGAATTGGACAAGACCTAACAGTAAATATTTGGAAAGAAAAAGAGGACAGATATAGAATTGCAGTTACAAATTTAGTTTCTAGTAAAACCTATCAATACACTTATAAAAACAAAGGTTTTGGAATTCGATTTGATGTGAATGGCGGAAGCGGCGGAAACGGTGGTGATGGAGGAAATGGTGGTGATGGTAAAGATGGAGTAATTTCTGAGAAAAAGACTAAAACACCTGGTGACGGAGGAAACGGTGGAAATGGTGGCAACGGTGGTTATGGTGGGCCAGGTGGAACAGTTTATGTTTTCATTCATCCAAACGCTGCTGAACTAAAAGATAAAATAGCCGTTTACAACTTTGGTGGTACTCCTGGAAGTGCAGGTAAAGCAGGAAAAGCTGGTAAAGGAGGTGATCCTGCTGACGGACAAGATCAAGTTCCTGACGGTATAGCAGGTATTGATGGCGTAGATGACTGTTGCTTTGTTTCAGGTGATGTTGCTCGCGTTGAT
>CAKZPK010000099.1 GCA_937139035.1 uncultured Crocinitomix sp.
ATGAGCGAATTGATGATCGCGTGTTTTTAAAAATTTATTTGGCGGGAGCTTTACCTGCAGATATCATGAAAATTAGAAACGCCTTAGAAGAGAAACTGGAAGAGTTCATTGTTTATGCTGGCGATAAAATACAGTATGAATTCATTGATCCAAATGGGGAGGATGATCCGGCTTACAATTTAGAGGTTCAAAAAAATATTTACTCTGAAGGAATAAGCCCTTGTGATATTCAAATCATTAAATCAGGTCAAGCTGAGATTCGAACCATATGGCCAGGTGCATTAATCGAGTATAAAGGGAAGACGGTAGATCAAATTCAATTCTTCAATAAAAGAATTATATATGCCAAGGAAGATATTCGCGGTTTAGCAGATAGAACCATTAATAACTTAGAATATAAACTGATTAGCGCCGTGCGTAGAGTTACCGCAACGGGCAAAAAAACAGTTGCTTTCTTGCAAGGTCAAGATGAGTTAGATGAATGGCAAACATCAGATGTGCGTTCAGGTTTAAATCGTTACTACTTGGTAGATGATGTTGAAATTAACGGCCAACTAAATGCATTGGATGAGGTTGATGCTTTAGTTATTGCGCAACCCAAAAAAGCCTTTACTGAACATGATAAGTTTGTAATAGATCAATTTATTATGAATGGCGGTAAAGTACTTTGGTTTGTAGATCCTTTAGATGTTAATAGAGATTCTCTTTACCGCACGGGTGAAACATTTGGAATTTCAGCCAACTTAAATATTGAAAAGGATATGATTTATAAATATGGTGCGCGATTAAACGCAAACATGATCATTGATAAAGATTGTGGCCCTATTTATATTCCTGGTCATCCTTTAGGAATTGTCGACTGGTATTTTTATCCATTAGCACAACGGTCAGATCATCCAATTACAAAAAATATTGACCCTATTAAAGGAGAATACACAAGTTCTGTTGATGCCGTAAATATTGAGGATAAAGATGTGACCAAGACGATATTATTACATTCTTCAGGTAATTCACAAATTTTTAAAACTCCTGCAAGGGTTAATTATGGAATTGTTGATGTTGAACCTAATTTCAATAAAGGAGAACCTGAAGATGCAGAGTTTCCAATAGCAATTATGTTGGAAGGAAAGTTTACTTCGGCATTTGAAAATAGAATGCCAGAGGCCTTGCTAAATACTCCTGATTTTGTTACAAAATTTAAGAGTGATTCTACTAAAATGCTTGTCGTGTCAGATGGAGATATTATTCGAAATGAGGTTGATTCTAAAGTACAAGATGGGCAAACTCTTTTTAAAGCAATTCCGTTAGCTGCAGATGTTTTTGGAGTAACAAATCCTAACAACACACCAAAGTTTGTCTACGGAAATAAAGATTTTGTACTCAATAGTATTGATTTTATGTTGGATGATTTTTCACTAATTGATGTACGTGCAAAAACGATAACAATGCGCGTTTTAGATGCGCAAAAGATTAATGAAAATAAAACATTTTGGAAAATCCTGAATATAGGATTACCGTTGCTATTGGTATTGTGCCTAGCAATCTTCCAACTCATAATGCGAAGAGCTAAATACGCTAAAGATTAATTTAATTCTGCTCAGTTGCATAATTTTTTAAGCACTTAATTAGGGACTTGAAACCATGAAAAATATTAAAACAATAATTATAATTTTAGTTCTCGGAGGACTGGCCTTTGCAGCATATACTTTATCTGGTAAATCAACTGGAAGTAACTTGGCGGATGAAGCACTTTCAGATTTTGCTATTAAGGATACTGCTTCAATAGATAAATTAGTATTGACTGACACTGAAGGGAATCCTGGAGTAACAGTTGTAAGAAATGGAGGAACTTGGACTACAGAGGATGGAGATTGTGTACAGCAGCATTTAGTACACACTTTATTGGAGACAATTAAATATATTAAAGTGAAGAGTCCTGTTACGAAAGGATCTATCGAAACCATTAATAAGTCATTAGCAGCGCACAATAAAAAAATGGAGATTTACCAAAATGGTAAGCTCACTAAAACGTGGTATGTAGGTGATCCAACGCAAGATCAATACGGAACCTTCATGTTGTTAAAAGATGAAGAGAAAGGAAAATCTCCTGAGCCATTCATTATGCATTTACCGAATATGTACGGTAATTTAAGTACCCGATTTATCACTAGCCCATTACCATTTCGTTGTAGTGAGGTTTTTAAATATGACCCTATTGATATTGCTTCAGTAGAAGTAACTATTCCAGACTCTTCGCATCTCAATTATAAAGTTGTAGCGAATAGCGAAAACTCATTTTCATTGTTTAATAATGACACTGCTGTAGAGTTGTTTGACACTGCACAAATCCGTAATTACTTGGTAGGCTTCCGTAAAGTACATTTTGAAAACCATAATTATACTTTGTCAGAAGAAAGCGTGGATTCTTTAAAACAAAGTACACCATATTATACTATAAAAGTTACTTCTAAAGATGGTGATTCTAAAGGAGTGAAAATCTATAGACGTAAGCAATTATATGAGAAAATCGGATTAGATGGAGAGTTCCTGGAGTTTGATCAGGATCGTATTTGGGTAGAGCTGGAAAACGGAGAAGTTGTTGTTGGACAGTATTATGTGTTTGGTAAACTCATGCGAAATGTTCGATTCTTTGAAGGGCCTCAGTTCCCTTAGGTAAGTCGAAATATTCATACGTATATAACTAGAGATTCCCTTTCTTTCTTGGAATCCTATGATTTTATCAATTTGTAGTTTCTTTTAATAGGTTTATGAATATTTCATAACTTTGCGCAGGTTATAGTGGCATTGACGTCACTTACATTAAGTTTAAGTTCATTTACGCAGATAGAGCATATGAAAGTATATTTAGATAATGCCGCAACAACACCAATGGCGCCAGAGGTGATAGATGCAATGACGAATGTTATGAAAGAGCATTACGGAAACCCATCTTCTACCCATGCGTTTGGTCGTGAAGCAAGAGGAGTGATTGAAGTTGCAAGAAGAAAAATTTCAGGATTAATTGGGGCAGAACCTAAAGAGATTGTATTTACTTCTGGAGGAACAGAGGCAGATAATATGGCTATTTCATGTGCTGTTAATGACATGGGAGTTACACGAGTTATTTCTACCACTACAGAACATCATGCAGTTGGACATTGCATTGAGGGCGATCAACCTTTCAAAGTTGATTATGTGCGGGTTTCTGAAACCGGTATGGTTGATTTGGCGCATTTAGAAGAGCTTTTGCAAGATGATCAAAAAACATTAGTGTCTTTAATGCATGCTAATAATGAAATTGGAACGCTATTAGATTATAAAGCTGTTAGCGCTTTGTGTAAAAAGTACAATGCTTATTTCCATTCTGACACGGTGCAAACAATGGGGCATTATACTGTTGATGTAAATGACTTTGGAGCTGATTTTTTAACTTGTTCAGCGCATAAATTTCATGGTCCTAAAGGGATTGGATTTTTGTATGTAAATAAGGAAATGAAGGTATCACCTTTAATTCACGGAGGTTCGCAAGAAAGAGGAATGCGTGGAGGTACAGAAAACATTACTGGAATTGTCGGGTTGGCGAAAGCTTTAGAATTGGCAAATGCAGATATTTTAGAGCATCAAGAACAAGTGCAAGCGCTTAAATCATATATGATTTCGCAATTGCGTGAACGAATTCCTGATGTTAACTTTCATGGAGAAACAGATCCTGAAAAAAGCCTCTATACCGTTTTGAATGTTTGTTTTCCTCCGTTTGAAAATAAGTCAATGTTATTGTTCTTATTAGACTTGGATGGAGTTGCTTGTTCAGGCGGTAGTGCTTGCACTTCTGGTGCGAGTACAGGTTCACATGTGTTGCGTGGAATTGGTGCTGATACCAATCGTCCTAATGCACGTTTTTCTTTTAGCAGATATACTACTATGGAAGAAATAAACTATGTGCTAGAAAGTATTGAGAAAATAGTTTTGGCTGTTCCAGCGAGCTAATTCGGGCAGAACTTTATCAACATTTATTAACGTATAAAATTCAAGACGCACCAGTTGTGAGTCACTGCTATTGCAATACATTTGCTTAGAATCTCTAATAGCATTGCGGAATGACATCTAATAAAATTCAATTTACTGGCGCCAAAAAAATCGGATTAAGCCTTCTATTATTGCTCAGTGTTCCAACATTTTTAAACGCACAAGAAAGGTTGCGGGTTGATTATGAAATAATGGAATATATGCAGCTGAAATCAAATGATGATACAGCTAGTGCAGCAATTGGGACAGTTGGAAACGGTACGTTGAAGCATGCCAAGTTAATGCCGTATAAAGGCAAGAATTTCATTTATTTTGATCGTGATAGTTATTTAGCTGGGCGTGGTTTTCTGCACGGATCTGTGCGCAACTCTGTGTTGACCACTTATGATTCATTGAGCCGTGCATTACCTCACCGCTATTTTAATATTATGGAATGTTCAAATGAGCACGGCGGTGAAATGTTTCCACATAAAACACATCAAAACGGCATGAGTATTGACTTTATGATGCCGCTAATTAAAAATAACAAGCCGTATTATGCGCTCGATACGATTGGAGCAACTCATTATGCTTTAAATTTTGATGACGACGGAAAGTATACGCGTGATCCTTCTGTGTCTATCGATTTTAATTTGGTAGCAAGGAAAATTTTATTGTTGGACTATTTTGCTCGCCAAAATGGTCTCAATATCTTCAAAGTGATTATTAAAATTGAATTGAAAGATGAGTTGTTTGCAACTGAATATGGTAAACTGTTAAAAGCGTCTGACATTTATGTTGTACAAGGATTGTCTCCGTTAATAAACGCTTTGCATGATGATCATTTTCATATTGATTTTGGTCATACTTACAGTAAAACTCCTCAGGCAGAAAGCACTGAGCCGTTTGATCGAGTTCCGGTTGAGTAGTCAGTTTATTCGTTATTCTAATAAGGTTGAAGTGTATTTTCTAGAGCTATAAGTTCTAAGAAAGAGTGGGGGAATTTGTTTTTCAATTTAGCAGCATAAATGTTTATAGCCAAAAAAAGGCTGCTAGGTAAACCCAGCAGCCTTTTACAGTAAGTAATCTATATTATTGTATTACGATTCTTTTCGTTACCGACTTGTTGTCAGATACTACTCGGATGAAATATACACCTTCATTTAGGTTTTGTAAGTTCAGTTGACGTTGCATATAACCATCAGCCGTCATGTCCGTGATTGACTCGTTGTAAACAACAGCACCTAATTCATTATAAACTTCAAGTAAAATGTCATCTCCAATAAAGTTATCTAATGTTAAGTTAAATTCTCCATTGTTTGGGTTTGGATATACTTCAATATTGTAGTTTGTTTTTTCTTCTTCATCTAATCCAACAGCGTATCCAACACTGAATGAATATTTGATATAATGACCAAAATCTGGATTAAAGGCCTCGATCATTCCTCCACCAACTTCTCTTAATCTTAAGAATCCGTTTGTTTCGTCTGTAGCAGCCCAGAAGCTTAGCCCGTCATGATCGCTGTCATACAATTCTAAAGTATAACATCCAGTTTCTAAATTCATAGTGTCTTTATACTCCGTTTCGTTATCTAAAGACGTTCTTGAATATACAATATCACCATTCTGATCTTTCAAATAAATTTGATTTTCTGCAGCTTTATTGTTTGTTCTGAACCAAATAAAGAAAGGATCGTTAATTACTGGAGAGGCTTCAAATTTAACGCGATAAATATCGTTGTTTGAATATTCATCAACTCCACCGTTTGGTTCTCTTACACGAGCGTTAAACGTTAATTTACCTTCAAAATCTGCCCACCATTCTGGTGTTACAGGTACTTCAACCATTTCCTCTTCTAAAAATGCTAAATTTCCAGTCCAGTCAATTGTGATGATATTGTCAAACCCGCCAATCCAAACATCAATTTTACAAGATGTTAATGCAGTAGATCCTGTGTTTTTAATTAAAATTCTAGGATTTTGGCATGTCGGATTCCATTTGCTGTAATATTCCCATTCATTTGGATTTAAAACGTCAACAACAGCTGCATCTAAAGCAAAGTTAGCTTCACCGTATGTTACCATATGCATTGCAATTACATAGTTTCCGTTTCCTTGATCTGGATCGCCATCTGGTACATCTTCAATATCATAATCAATAGTTGCCGTAGAACCAGGTGTTACAAATGGTGTGATGTCAAATTCATGTTCTTCAACAATATCTCCAGGACACCACCCTTCACGAGCATAAGGCCATGTTCCACCTTGACTTTCGTTAGGATTGTCTCCACACTCTTCTTCTTGCCAAATTTCCCAGGTGTCTCTCAATTCGCCATCAATCAATAATTCATGATCTCGACCAACTCCAAAGCCCCACTCACAACAATTGTTACTTCCGTTGTGTCCGTGACCAGTGATTCTAGAACGAACTTTGAACATTGCTCCATCAGCATCAATATCCACTTCTGTTGCAGATAGGTTTACATCATCATCAAGGTTGTTGTATTTGAAACTTCCCATTCCATTCCATAAACGTTCAATGCTTAATACATCTCTAGGAGGAGTTCCTTCAATAAATAAAAATTGAATATCAATTAACTCCTGTGTGTTGTGTGCTTGAAAATCAACATCACCATTTAAAAGCGATTGATAATCTGTTACATCATATACATATGTAAATCCATTTGGACCTAAATCAAAACCAATTCCGTAAGGAGTAATGAAACGTCCAATTTCAAAGCGATTGATAACCTCATAAGGTTGTTCGTAATAAACAAGATCCTCATTAGTTAATGTTACGTCAGCTCCGTGCCATGTTGAACTAATCTCGTTTCCTTCATAGTCATAAGTGTAGCTCCATCCTTCTGGTGTTTCGTGCGAAACATCAACGATAACAAATTTACGACCATCTACAGCTTGCTCAATAATATCAATTGGCTCAACCATTACAGAGTCAACAATTAAAATAGAATCTAACTCACTTGTGTATGTTCCTTGAACAAAAGTAATGTGAGGTCGACTAGTACTTGTTTCAAATCCAGCTTGCGAACCTTCATAAAACTGAACCATAGAGGTTGTGTTCATCATGGCATCACGATCATTTCCTGATCTATCTTTAATAGAAGGAGTTTCGTCAAAATCATAATAAGTAACTAGGTCACCGTAGTTAGGGTGTCCGCCGTCTACTTTTTGATTCATCCAAGCTGCAATTGTTGATTCATCTAATTCAACATCCCAAATTCTAAATTCATCTAATTTTCCAGACCATGAATTGTCTAAGTTTTTATTGGCGCCTAAAATGAAACGATTAATTTCTCCAACTTCTCTATTCTTATCTGTTCCTGAAAACCATAAAGCACCATCTAAGTATATGTTCATAATTCCAGTTGGTCCGTTTTTAGTAAACGCCCAATGGTGCCAGTTACCTTCAAATTCTGCTTCCGAAGCCAATTTATCTATTCTGTCATTGCCACTTCCTGCACCAGCATCCCAGTATACTCTACTGTTAGACCAAGGAAAGTGAATGTTTAATTGTCTGTTTGCTAAGCTATCTGTAGCTTCTAATACAGATGTGTTTACCGGTAGATAATCAGCATTACCATTTGCCCAAAATGAAATTGTAATTTCATCACCGAAATCATAATCACTTAATTCCAATTGTGCCCATTGTCCAACCTCAATATCTAAATAACCTAATTTTTCATTCGTAGTAACTACTGAATTGTATCCAGTAACAGTTGCTGAAAGTACGTTGTCACTTCCTGCAGCTTCACCGTTTTCAAATGAAATATCCATTAAAATGTCCGAAGCTCCATCATATGCAAATGGGTAAGTTAAATCTAATGTGTTTTCTCCAGTTGCTAAAAATGAGGTGTTTCTGTCATATACTACTGTCCAATCATCTTCATCAAAACTAGCAACTTCTCCAGCTGTAGTATGTTTCATTTTAACTGTTAAATGTCCCATTGAACTTCCAAGGTCTGTAACATCAAAACGAAGTTTAGCAATATCGCCAGCTCCCATTCCTGTTCCTGTAAGTTCTGCATTTTGCCATAGGATTTGACTCCGTTGAGTTTGGTTTGTTGTACCAAATGGCGCAGAACTACTTGCTGCTCCAACTCCTAAAGGATAATCAGTATCGGCCTCTGCAGCGTAAGTAATGAACTTTTCATAGTTCTGATAATAATGGTAATATGGATCATTCACATAAGATACTGTTTCTGGAGTTTCTCCATTAACAATGTAACGGCTTGAATTCACTTCAGTTGAATCAAAGTTCCCTGTGTGATCAAAAATATGCGAATACGCCAAATAATCCCACTCGCCACAGTTATAACCGTCCCAAGGAGTAAGCGGATCACATTTAATATTGTAATACATGAGTACTTTCTCAAACTGTTTCCCATCTAATTCAGCTGGGAAAGGAAATGTAGCACGTCGAGTTGATATCGAGTCGTACGTAAAAGTTTGAACAAAAGTAGTGTCTTGACTTATTCCGACATTAGCAGATAAAATCAATAATAGAGCAATTATTTTCTTCATTTTTATAAGGTGTTGTATTCCTCAAAGATACGTTATTTAAATCGATTAAAAAAGGCGAAATGAGGAATGATTGTTGGATTTTTAACACCTATTTTGAGCGGAATATTTTGATCACGAAAATGGCCCAGCCAATTATCATACTCACACCTCCAAATGGAACGATTAACACCACAGATTTAAAGTTTGGTACAATTTCATGAATTGAATAGAGGTATATACAACCTGAGAATAATAAAACACCAAATAAGTTGAATAAGTAGAATCCCTTTAAACTAAAAGGAATTTGCTTGGCGTTTAAGCCTACTGTTAACAATCCTAATCCAATATAAAACTGATATTTAACACCTTTTTCAAATGTCTCAATTAACTCTGCGCTAATAGCTTTTTCCATGGCATGTGCAGCCATTGCTCCTAAAATAATTCCAAAAAGAATAAAAAATCCACCGGTAAGAACAATTGTTTTTGACATAAAAAAAGGGATGCTAATGCATCCCAAATTTAAGTATTGTAGTTGGTTTTTCTATTTTGATTGAATAAATTTTTCTAATTCTTCCTTGTCATCTGAGAAAGTAAAGACTTCCATTAATTGGTGGTAATCACCTTGATTCATACAATTTGTATGAGCAGCCTTAATGAATTCCATTTTATTGTCATCAAAGCTAAATAGTTGGCTGATAGATTTAATTTGCTCAACTGTCATACATTTTTCACTTGCAACCAGTTTTGCAATTCTTAATTTATCATCTGCAAATGCCTCATTGTTAATTTGCGTAGTAATTTCTTGTATATCCTGGTCAGTTGTTCCGCATCCAGTGGACATGGTCATTGTCATATCTTCGTCTGTGTAGATATTTCCTTGTGACCCAACTGTAGTCGTTTCTTCATAATGAGTTGTTACACCATTATTGTCAGTGTTTGTAATTGTTGTTGATTCTTCTGAATGTGTTGTTACGCCATTTACAGTGGTTGTAGATGATGAGCTTGTTGTAGTTGTTTCTGTTGAAGAAGAAGAAACTACAGTGCCATTTCCGCCGCCGCCAACACCATTCTCAGTTACATTCCCTTGAATATTAACATTGGCACCCATGCCGTTTTCTGACAAGTTAATGTTAATGCTTACGTTTTCTCCATTAGCATCCTGCGTTGTAGAGGAGCTTGTAGTAGTTGTACTTGTAGATACATTTGTTGAAGTGTTAGTATTTGCATTACCATTATTAGTGTTTGTCACAGTGGTATTACCTTGTGGTAAATCAGTGCTGTGATAAACTACGTGTACTTGGTCTAGGGGTGCAGGAGCTGTACCTAAAGCTGATTCAGAAAAATAGCGTAATTTATATTTCCCTTTTTTTTCTATAATTCTGTAGGTTATTATAGAGTCTTTTTTTACACCAATGTTTTTTTCAATGTTAAAAGATTTGTCAGCAGCAATAATACGGCAACTGTAATAAGTTTCGCTCAAGCCAGAAATGTTTACGTTGGTTTGTGCTTCCGTATTTTGTTTGACACCATTTAAAACTACGTAGAATTTTTTTCCAGTGTTTGAATAAAAGGTTGCGTCTCCTGTTCGCTGCGCAAAAATGGACAGACAAGAGAATAGAAAGGTAAAAAGTAATAGTTGTCGTTTCATATCATTAAATTTTTAATTGTCAGGAGTATTCAATAAGCGTACCAAAATTACAAATTAATTAGACAGTAGGTTGGCGGCGTTTTCTTTCGCGGCTTGCGTAATTTCTTCACCGCTAATCATACCCGCTAAAACATCAATTCTTTCTTCTCCTTCTATCGCTTGAACAAAGGTGTTTGTTTTACCAGCTGTTGATTGTTTTGAAACATGCAAATGCGCTTTCCCTTTTCCAGCTACTTGGGCGAGGTGTGTAATTGCAATTACCTGAATTGTTTTACCCATATTTTCAAATTCAACGGCCATTTTAGAGGCTACTTCACCAGAAACTCCGGTGTCAATCTCATCAAAAATCAACGTAGGTAAGTTTTTCTTTTCAGATAAAATAGACAGTACAACAAGCATGAGTCGCGATAATTCTCCACCTGATGCTACTTTCTTTATAGAAGAATAATTGCCCCCCAAATTGGTCTTGAATAAATAATCAATTTGATCTAATCCTGTTGCGCTTAATTTATCTCTTTCAGTCAATTCAATTTTTAACTCAGCATTAGGCATTGCCAGGTTATTTAATCTTGTTTTAACTTCCTTTTCTAGTTTTGCTGTGGCTGCCTTCCTTTTTTCTTGAATTTTTTTTGCGTTGGTAGTTAGCTCCTGTTTAAGTTTGCTAATTTCCGTTTCAAGCATACTTATATTGCTTTCTAAAGATGCAATGGCATCTAAATCTGCAGAAATTGATTCTTGTAATTCTATTAATTGAGATACTTCACTCAAATTATGTTTGAAAGAGAGCGTATTAAATTGCTCTAATTGTTCTTTAATCACTAATGCCTCTTCCTCTGTATAGGAGTCGCTATCGTCATTATTTCCGACCTCTGCTTCTATATCGTCTAGCTCAATTTTTAAACTCCAAAGCCGTGCAGAAATGTCAGCAAAACTAGGATCAAACTGTTTTAATTCGTCAAATGTTTCAATGAGCGTTTTTATTCCTATTGAAGGAGAAAATGAATCGTTTTCAAAAACGGATGTAGCAAAGCTAATGGCGGTTTGTATTTTTTCAGCATTTTCAATTTTAGCAGATTTCTTTCTAAGTTCTTCTAAATTGATTTTAGCCAAATTGGCGGCTTCCAATTCTGTCAAAAGAAAGGCCAAATAGTCTTTTTCTTTTCTGCTTTCAGCGTCTTTAACTTTTAGTTCAATTAAAGAGTTTACTTTATTTCTGTAAGAAGTATAGGTTTTTGTATACTTGGAAACTAGCTTTTCAATTCCAGCAAAATGATCTAATACATCCAATTGAAAATTGGTGTTTAAAATCTGCAGAGTTTGATGTTGCGTATGGATAGAGACTAATTTTTCTCCCAAACTTTTTAAAACTGCAAGTTGTACAGGTGTGTCATTTATAAATGCCCTTGATTTTCCAGCGGTGTTAAACTCTCGGCGAATTATGCAACTATTTTCATAGTCAAGCTCGTTCACTTCAAAAAATGAGTTTAAAGCCAGTTTAGAAATGTCCAACTCTGCCTCCAGCACACATTTTTTTGCAGACTGCTTTAAAACAGCTATATCTGCACGTTCACCAAGCAATAAATTTAGAGCTTTTAATAAGATTGATTTTCCGGCTCCTGTTTCGCCCGTAATAACTGTAAATCCTTGATTTAAGGTAAGATTTACGTTTTCAATAAGGGCATAATTTGAGATGTCTAATCGCTTCAGCATAAGTCAGTCCACATTTACTTCAAAAATAATGAATTAATAGGATAGGGGGACTGAATTTATTTCGGAATCGAGATTAATTCAAGATTTCTTGATAATTGCTTGAATTAACAGGATCTAATTTTTTCAAGATACTCACCGCCGCATTTTTTTCTTTCATTTCAGATTGAGAAAAAATATTGATTAATTCGGCTGTTTTACTTGTTAGGAAAAGTTGTAAGTTCATTGACCCTGGTCTAGAGCGTTGAACTTTATCAAGGCTTTGTAAAGTTTCCAAAATCTTTTTTCTACCAATCGATTGGTCGTTATAGAACTCATCTAAACCTAAGCGGTGATAATTGTAATAAGCATTTCTTAGTGGGGCAAATACAGGTTGTAACACATTGTCTACCATCCAAAATCTATTTCTTTTTTTAGAGGCGGATGCTGACCAACCTTCATCACCAGAATTTTTTGCATTATTGGCAATTTGTTGTGCGGCCTTAAAATAAGGGTCGCCACCTTTTAAAGAGTACGTGTCATAATCATAACCTAAAATCATGTAAGCGTAAAATGAAAGCAAAGCAGACAAATTATCGCGATACTGATAATTACTCATAGGTAAGATTGCAGAGTTTCTTAAATAACTAATAGCAAAATCAGCATCAACATGATTAAATACCGTTGAGTTGTATCCTGTGTTGAATACTGGGCGAGATGATTGTACTTGAATTTTACCTTTAAAAGTTGTTGTTGTAGGTAAATCTGTCATTGTAATTAGAATATTACAATTAATACGTTCTTCAATTTCAAAAATGTCACTGGTCCATTTCGTGGTATTCATATAATCATAAATAGCACTTTCTAATTCGTCAAACGTTTCATTTTCTACAGGGCCAACTTGTAGTGCTGGTGCAGATTGAATGTTAACTTGGCAATTCAGTTCTTGAGTCAATCCGCTTAAAGATTGAACAAACAATAGTAGTATTAGAAATGTTTTTTTCATTTAATGATCTCTTTCAATTTCGTCCAATATATCATTCATTACACTAGACTTAACCTTTAACTCAAAATTAATCAATTTATTGTTATGTTTAATGAAGGTTACTTTGTTTGTGTTATGACCAAATCCTGCGCCTTTGTCTCTAAGAGAATTCAGCACTAATAAATCAAGATTTTTGCGTTCAAATTTTCCGCGGCCATTTTCAATTTCGTTGTTGGTTTCTAGTGCAAAGCCAACTAAATATTGCGTGTCATTTTTATTTTTGCCTGCCCATGAAAGAATGTCAGGATTTTTAACCAATTCAATGGTCATTTTATCCGTTTTCTTTTTAATTTTTTCAAAGGCTGGGTTGGCTGGACGATAATCTGCAACTGCAGCACTAAAAATGCCAATATCCATTTGTGCCCAATTTGTTTGCACGGCGCTGAACATTTCCTGGGCGGTTTCAACAGCAATAACTTTTATACCTTGATCTTTTACTTTTTCATGCGTAGGACCTGTAACCAAAACTACATTAGCCCCTCGAGCAGCACAAGCATCTGCTAATAGTACACCTGTTTTACCACTTGATCGATTTCCAATATAACGTACCGGATCAATCGGCTCATAAGTAGGGCCGCCAGTAATTATAATTGATTTACCTTTTAGGTTTGATTTTATGGCAAAGTGTTCGTCAATTAGTTCAGCAATTGTCTCAGGTTCTTCCATTCTTCCTTTGCCTTCTAATCCACTTGCTAGTTCACCAGAGGTTGGTTCAATTATACCAACTCCTTTCTCTTTTAAAATGCGTAAATTTTCAGTAGTGCTGAAATGTGTAAACATATCAAGGTCCATTGCTGGTGCAACCCAAACGGGACAACGTGCACTAAGGTAGGTTGCAATTAAAAGGTTGTCGCAATTTCCAGACACTAATTTAGATAGGCTGTTTGCTGAGCACGGGGCAATCACAAATAGATCTGCCCATAAACCCAATTCAACATGATTTTCCCATTCTCCCTCGTCATTTTTTACAAAATCTATCGCAACAGGATTTTTAGATAATGTTGCCAAAGTAAGCGGGGAGATAAAATCAGAAGAGGCCGAAGTCATAATTACTTTGACTTCAGCCTCTAATTTTATAAGTGCTCTAATAAGATAAGCCGTTTTATAGGCCGCAATACTTCCGGTAACTCCGATTAAGATTTTTTTTCCGGAAAGCATTGTAATTTATTTTTCTTCTTCAACTGGTGCTGATGAATCTCTTACGTATACTTTTCCTTCAATATATTCCTGAATTGCAATTGCAACAGGCTTTGGCAAGCTTTCGTAAAATTTAGAGATTTCAATTTGCTCTCTGTTTTCAAATATTTCTTCTAAGTTATCAGTGTTTGAAGCAAACTCAGCAAGTTTACTTGTCAACTCCTCGCGCATCTCACTTCCAATCTGGTTAGATCTTTTTGAAATTGCAATTAATGACTCGTAGATATTTCCAGATTTATCTGAAATAGTTTCTAAGTCTCTCGTAATCGTTGTACGATCGGCGTTAGTGTTTTTATAGTTTATGCTCATAACCTCCTATTTTCCTTCGTTATTTGCTCCCAAATCCGTGATAGCTTTGTCGGTTTGTTTTTTAATTGATTTTAACTCCCCAAGCTTACTCGATTCTGGAAATGCGGCTACAAAGTTACGATAACTTTTTAGAGTATTGTTTAACCTTTCTAATTTTTTAGTTTGAACACTGTTGATTGCTAGCTCAAAATTGCTCTTTACTAAGAGGTAGTAAATGTCTTCTTTGTACTTAGACTCTGGGTATTTTACTAACGTTTGCTCTAATGCAACCACGGCTGATTTGTAACTTTCTGTTTTGTAATAAAGCTGCGCGTATTCAAACTGTTTTAATTCCAATTTGGCACGTAAACCATCCATAATTTGATTGCAAGTGTCAATTCTTGAACTATTGGGGTATTGATCAATGAAGATTTGTAGTTGATCTAATGCGTTGTACGTTTCAGTTTGGTCCAAGCTAAATTCTGGTGAATTTTGAACAGAACATAAAGAACTTAAAAACAAGGCCTCCTCAGTATGCTTACTTGTTGGATACTGACGAATAAAACGCTTAAAGTAATAACCAGATAAAAAATAGTCACCTAATTTATAATTACCCATGCAGTACTTAAAGTATAAGTTGGCACCTTCAGATGTTAATTTGTAAAAAGGAATGATTTGCTCCAATAAAGTTACTGAGCGCACATAATCACCTTTTTCGTAATATTCAATCGCCGCTACTTTTTTCTCTTCAGGTGTGGCTTTAGAATTCTCTTTAATCATTTTATGATAATCTGAACACGACCCCATAATGAGGACAGTCAGAATTAAAGTGAAAACGGATGTTAATTTTAAGTTCATCTAATAAATTTAATCTCCGCAAAGATAAGCTTTGATTTGTTAACAAAAGTGAAAATTAGTCGGGTAAACGTAAAAATGTGAATAAAATTTCACGATAAATTGGGTAAATCTGATTTTTCCCTATAATTTCGCAGCATAATTTATCCTAATAATGTAGGGTAGAAAACAAAAATATGGCATTAGATATATTTGAAAAGATTAAAGCGAACCGTGGACCAATCGGTCAACACGCTAAAGGAGTGCATGGGTATTTTACTTTTCCAAAGTTGGAAGGTGAAATAGGAAATAAGATGATGTTCAGAGGCAAAGAGTGCCTTGTATGGAGCGTTAATAACTATTTAGGATTAGCAAATGACCCGGAAGTAAGAAAAGCAGATGCAGATGCTTCTGCAGATTGGGGATTAGCTTATCCAATGGGATCTAGAATGATGACAGGACAAACTTCTGAGCATGAAGCTTTGGAGAATGAAATTTCTGATTTCATGCAAAAAGAAGATACAATTCTATTAAATTTCGGTTATCAAGGAATGCTTTCTGCGATTGATTGTTTAGTAAATAGAAAAGATGTTATTGTATATGATAGTGAATCTCACGCTTGTATAATTGACGGTGTAAGATTACATGCTGGGAAAAGATTTGTTTTCCAACACAATGACATGGCTAGTTTCGAAAAGCAAATGGAGCGTGCTACAAAATTAGTAGGCGAAACAGGCGGCGGAATTATGGTTATTACTGAAGGTGTATTCGGTATGGCTGGTGATCAAGGTGTATTGAGTGAGATTATTGAATACAGAAAATCTGGAAAATTTGATTTTAGATTATTTGTTGATGATGCGCACGGATTTGGTACGCTTGGAGAAACTGGTATGGGAACAGGTGAACACCAAGGATGTCAGGACGGAATAGATGTTTATTTTGGAACATTTGCAAAGTCAATGGCGTCAATTGGAGCATTTATTTCATCTACAGAGGATGTAGTTGAGTTCTTAAGATACAACATGCGTTCGCAAATGTTTGCAAAGTCTTTACCAATGCCTTTAGTTGTTGGTGCAAGAAAAAGATTAGAGTTATTAAGAACACAGCCTAGACATAAAGAAAACCTTTGGAAAGTAGCAAGCACACTTCAAAAAGGATTGAGAGAAGCTGGTTTTAATATTGGTAGAACAAATTCTGCAGTTACTCCAGTTTTCTTAACAGGAACGTTAGCTGAAGCAACAAATATCACTTTTGATATGCGTGAGAATTACAATATCTTCTGTTCAATTGTGGTTTACCCAGTTGTACCTAAGGATGTAATTATGTTGAGATTGATTCCAACAGCCGTACATACTTTAGAAGATGTTCAATACACTATTGATACGTTTAAGACAGTACAAGAAGGTTTAAAAGCTGGAAAATACAAGGCTGAAGATTTAGCTAAAGTTGATACTGATCAATAAGTAAAAACTGATTATAAAATAAAAAATGCGTTCTGACAATTGTCGGAACGCATTTTTTATTTCGTCACATCTACTGATGTGGAATTCTTTATGCTCACTTATTGAGCAAGTGCTTTTTTTCCTTCTGAAATTAACTTCTTTGCTTTTAAATAACCAAGTGTTTTATAAATTGGTTTTTCTGAATAGTTAAGAAAATACATAGTAGGATATGCCGTTAAATAAAGGTCGTTAGAAAGCCTTGTTCCTTCTGGATGTTTTTCCATATCCATTTTCACATTAATAAAGTTGGCATTGAAAAACTCACCTACTTCAGCATCTTTGAATGTAGTTCTTGCCATCATTTTACATGGACCACACCATGATGCATATGCGTCTAAAAAGATGAGTTTATTTTCCTTTTGCGCAAGAGAAAGAGCTTCTTGCCAACTTCCATGAAAGAAGTCAATACCCGCCTCAGATGTTTTTTCTGAAATGTTTGTTGGGGCTTTTGCTAAAATTACGTCGTTTGCATTTGCTGTGTATCCTATTCCTAAAAGCAGTGCTAAACTTAATGTTTTGATCATTTTAATAATTATTTGTAGAGACTTTAATAGCTCTTAATTTTACATTCGTTACAATATTAATTACTTTCAAGCAAAATTTGTTCCAATGCACAAAAGTATTGTTTTATGCGACGGTATTTCATCTGATTACTTACAAGAAATCGATTTTTTTTTGAAAGAATGGGAGTCTGATTCGCCAACAATAATGGTGTCAACTTCAGGTTCTACGGGAGTTCCAAAACAAATTTTATTAGACAAACGAAGGGTGAAAGCATCAGCACTTGCGACAGGTGCTTTTTTTAAGTTTAAAAAAGGACAAACCATGTTGCTCAACTTGTCTCCAACTTACATTGCAGGTAAATTAATGATTGTTCGCGCCCTAGAACATGATATGCGCATTCTGGTTGCACCTGTATCTAAAAATCCATTACTTAGTCTTGGGAATCAGTTGGTAGATTTTGCTGCCTTTGTTCCATATCAGGTAGAAGCTATTTTAGCCAATGAAACAACTCGGAAAAAGTACGAAAAGATAGGACAAGTGATCATTGGTGGTGCTCCAATTTCGGTTAAAATTGAGGATGAGCTTAGAGGTTTGAAAAATCAGTCCTATGCTACTTTTGGAATGACTGAAACGATTACTCACATTGCGTTAAAAAATGTAACTAATGGTGATAATTATTATAAATGTCTGCCAGGAATAACTGTTGAACAAGACGAAAGAGATTGTTTAGTCATCAACAAAAATGCTATTTCAAATGATTTAATTACGAACGACATAATTACACTTATTGATGCGCATAAATTTCAGTGGCACGGGCGTATTGATAATGTCGTAAACTCGGCAGGTGTAAAATTATTTCCAGAGGAACTAGAGAAAAAGATTGCGGAACTTTTTTCTGAAAACAGATTCTATTTTATTGGCAGGAAAAGTGCGGTTTTTGGAGAAGAGTTAATTTTGCTTATTGAGGGGGAGCAACCAGTAAATTGGATCGATATTGAAAACGAAATGAGGAATAGATTAAAGCCTTTTGAATATCCAAAAGCAATTGTGTTTATTGCTGAGTTTAAAGAAACCCAAACAGGAAAAGTAATCCGACAGATTAGCTAGGTTCTCGAATGTACATGAATTGTACTAAGTCATAACTAAAGTGAATAGCAATTGCATGCCACAAGGTAAATTCATCTGCAATCCAACCCAATAATAATCCAAGTCCTAAAAGAAAACATACCATTACAATAAATGGTGCGGTGTTTTTTCGGGTTAGTTTTTCATTGTATAAGTAATGGTGCGATCCTACAAAAATCACGGCAGTTAAACCAATCCCTAGTATGGGTTGTATGGCACCTCTGAATAATATTTCTTCGCCAACTCCGGCGCAGATGGATAAGAAGAACGCTTGCCAAGTATTGATTTTGAGGTTTGACAGCATTTTTCCGTATTCAACCAAAGTGTTTTCAAAAAAACGCAAATCTCCGAACCACATAATGAAAAGTCCAAAGAAAATCCCAGCAGAAATGAAAAATATAATTGAGAAAATACTCGAATCTCCAAACTCAAACAACCCAATAAATGGAGTGTCTGTAAAATAAAGAATGGGTAATGCCAATAATGGCAGCAACAACAAAGTTGCCAATCCCATAAACCATATGGAGGAAATTATATCGCGCAAGTAAAGTAGTTTTCTCCCTAAAGAAACGAAAAAATAGAAGAATCAACCTTAAATTAGTAGGAATGAAAAGTCGAATTCTTTTTATCACATTCTTGATAGGCTTCACGGGCATTGCTCAGAATGGATTCAAAACAGCACAAAAACGCTATGCAAATGTTCGGGCTGCTTATGTCGATAAAGAAAAATCAGTTTTAGACTTACTTAAAAAACACCAACTTTATCAACAAGAGGTTCAAATTCATATTCGAGTTTATAAAAGAGAAAAGAAAATTGAATTGTGGGCAAAAAATAAAAATGACCAAAGGTTTTTACTGCTGAAAGAGTTCGAGGTTTGTTTCTCATCTGGAGACCTTGGTCCTAAACGCCGAAAATATGATTTGCAAGTTCCAGAAGGATTTTATTCCATTAGCTCTTTTAATCCGGCTAGTTCAAACTTTCTCTCGTTAGGCATTAATTATCCCAATATGTCTGATCGTGTATTGGGTGAAAAAGGAAACTTAGGAGGAAGTATTGCAATTCACGGAGGTTGTGTTAGTGTGGGATGTTTGCCAATTACAGATGAGTTGATCAAAGAAATCTATATTTATTGTGTAGAAGCAAAAAACAATGGAGAGATGGATATTCCTATCACTATATTTCCATGCAAGATGTCTTTAGTTAATTACAATGAAATAAAAACAGACTCATTGAATAACGATTTCCTTGGCTTATGGGAAGATTTAAAAAGTGAATACGATTATTTTAGTGAAAAGCAACAAGTTTGTAAAGTTCGATTTTTAAAGAGTGGGAGACATTCACTAGTTTTTGATTAAATGCAGTTTTTACATGTAAAGCCCAATTGCTAATACTACTTTTAGAAACGAATAATTTTTGCGTAGTGGCAGAAAATAGATTCAGAAGAGAATAATCAGTTACTTTTTTTTATAGCAACATTTTACCGTTACATTTAATTTGTTTTAAAGTCGTATGCATGGAAATGAATCAAGTAGAAAAGCCCAAACAAAGAAGTAAACTGAGAAAAAAACTGGGTAAAGAGTATTTCTGTTTAAAAGAAAAAATGAAATGGGTTCAGGGGAAGGAGAAGTTAGCAAAAACGCGAAAAGAGAGTCCGTTGGATTATATTGCCATTTCGCATAAATCTTTTTTGCTACGTAAATTGAAGGATGTAGACATGTATCTGCAACATAACAAAGTCACAAACCTAAGGTTAGCGCTGAATAAGATTAACGGCGTTATTATTGAGCCAGGAGAAACATTCTCATTATGGCAAATGGTAGGTCGTCCAACAAAAGCAAAAGGCTATTTAGAAGGAATGACTTTGAGTAATGGTGAGGTTACCAAAGGAACTGGAGGAGGGCTTTGCCAGTTAGGAAATTTAATTTATTGGATGACTATTCACACGCCCTTAACAATAACTAAAAGATGGCGACATAGTTATGATGTTTTTCCGGATGTAAATCGCAAAATTCCATTTGGTAGTGGAGCAACATTGTCTTATAATTATATTGATTTACAAATAAAAAACAATACCGAGCAAGCATTTCAAATCAATTTATGGTTAGATAAAACGCATTTGAATGGAGCAATTTGCACAAATGAAATGTTACAATCCTCTTATGAAGTTGCAGAAAGAAATCATTTATTTAAGCAGCAATGGTGGGGTGGCTATACACGCCACAATGAAATTTGGAGAACAATTAATCACTTGGAATCAGGTGAGGTTTCAGAAGAGTTGGTGACTGAGAATCATGCTATTATGATGTATAATCCATTATTGGAGTAGATCTTTTAAGATTTTGATTATGAGTTAGTTTAGCTTGGATAGCTATAAAAATGCTTTTTTTCGTATCAATTCCAATTTTATTGTAAATGGACGTTGTATATATTTGAAATGTACAAAACCATTATATATGAAAAAATTGCAAGCAACAATAGCCTTAATGGCTATGTGCCTTTCTGGAATCAGTCAGGTAGAATATCAATATCTTGAATTTAATAATGTTAATGCTCTCCTTTCAAATGGCGGAGTTTTCTTTAACGATCCAGATCTTTCAAGTCCGGGATATGAAGTTCCAAAAGGGTCAGGGAATCATGGTATATATGCTATGAGTTTTTGGTTTGGAGGAGAAGATGTTAATGGTCAATTAAAGTTAGCAGGAACTACCTACGAGCAAGCAGGTGATTTTTTTCCAGGAGCATTAACTGCTAGTGGATCGGCTGAGTTACCTGAAGAAGAGGAGGCGACAAAGCAAATTTATTTAATATCTCAAAGTCAAATTGATTATCACATTGCCAATTATGATGAAGTAGGTTATGATATGCCTGATGTAATTGAGAATTGGCCAGCACATGGCGACTTAGCATATGATTTAGCATTTTATTTGGCTCCATTTCAAGATGTGGACGGTGATGGGATCTACGACCCTGCTTCAGGGGATTATCCATTAATTAAAGGTGACGAGGCTGCTTATATGATCTTAAATGATAAAGGAGGTATTCACGCAACTGGAGGTGATCCAATAGGGTTAGAAATACACCTTTTGTTTTATCAATACGCAACGGATGATTTCATAAACAATACAACTTTTGTTAACATGCGAATTATAAATAGAGGAACACAAACTTTATATGATTTTCGTTCTGCTTGTTTTGTAGATGGAGATTTAGGAAGCTCAACAGACGATTATGTTGGTTTTGATGAAGGTGCAGATGTAATGTATTGTTATAATGGAGATGCGTATGACGCGGATTACGGAGAAAACCCACCTGCTATTGGTGTGGCATTATTAAATGAAGATGTTGCAAAATTTGCTTCAATTAGTGATTCGCCAGGGGCAATGGGAACGCCAAGTACGGCAGCAGGCTATTACAATTATATGAAAGGCCTTTGGTTAGATGGAACATCATTTACGTATGGAGGAAGTGGGTATGGTGGAGCTGAGGCTGCGGATTACTTATATGATGGTTTACCAACTACTGATTTATGGAGCGAAGTAACGGCAGGAAATCCTGCTGGTGAGCGTAAAATGATGATGAGTACGCAGCATTATGGAGGTGTATTCTCTCCGGGAATGGAGCTGTGCTATGATTATGCTGTAGTTTATAGTCATGGAGAAGGTCATCTTGAAAATGCTACAAATGTTGTTGGTTTAGCTGAAGATGCAAAGGCATTTTATTTAGCAGATGGAGAGCCATATTGTAATAATGTGGTATTAGGTCTTCCAGAAGGGAAGTCTGATTTGGAATTTAGTATCTATCCAAACCCAACTAGTGGTGTATTCACAATTCAAGCTCAAGGTGAATATTCAGCAACCATTTTTACTCTTGACGGAAGAGTGGTTTATCAAGCAAATCAATTGTCTGGAAATTCAATAATTGAGACTGGTTTTGCAAATGGCACTTATTTAGTGGTCTTAAAAGATGAAAATGATAATTATACAAATCAGTTAATTGTAATTAATAAGTAGTAACCCAAACTATTATGAAAAAAATAAATTTAGCAGTTTTGTTTACTGCATGTGTGAGTATGTCATATGGACAATATTCAACTGATTCCTTGGAAGGAAATAATATCCGTGCAACAATTACAAATTACGGGACATTTTTTAACGATCCAGAATCAAGTCATGCTGGCTATGAATTTCCAAAAGATTCCGAAAATCATTTGATTTATGCCAATAGTTTTTGGTTCGGGGCTAAAGACTCTGGTGGTAATTTAAAAATGTGTGCGACTCTTTTTAGCGGAGAGGAGAATAGGGATATTTATCGCGGAGCAATTAAAGCTGATGGGACTGCAGAAGCACCTGATGAGGTATTTGCCGGAGACATTTATGTTGTATCTAAAGAAGAAATATTGTTTCATGCTGCTAATTATGCAGCATGGGATTACGTGGCACCAGATGGAATTGCAGATTGGCCGGCTCATGGGAATGTTGACCTTGGTTTAGCTGCAAATCTAGCTCCTTTTGCAGATTTAAATGGAAATGGTTCTTATGAGCCCGATTTAGGTGAATATCCAGAAATTAGAGGTGACCATGCCGCGTATTTAATAATGAATGATATGGCTGGTCCTCATTTAGGATCTGGAGGAGATCCGTTAGGGATTGAGATTCATTTTATGTTCTATCAATATGATGGAGATGCAGATATTAATAACACCACTTTTGTAAATGCAAGAGTAATAAATCGTAGTTCAAATGATTATCCTGAATTCGTAGTAGGAAATTATATGGATGCAGATATAGGATATGCAGGTGATGACTATATGGGCTGCGATTCCGCAAACAATATAATCTACATATACAATGGTGATGTTTTGGATGAAGGAACGGGTGGTGCTCCTGGCTATGGAGAAAATCCGCCAGCAGTAGGGATAGTAAGTTTGAATCATGTGATGAATGTCGGAGGATATTATGATAATTCTGCAGGACCTTATGGAGATCCATCTAGCGCAAGTGATTATTGGAATTATATGAATGCAACTTGGAAAAATGGACTTCCTTTTCAATATGGTGGAAATGGACATACAACAGGGTCTGGAATCCCGTCTAATTATATGTTTGGAGGTACTACATATCTTGATGGAGAGGAAGTTTGGAGCGAACTTAATGCGGGAAATCCTGTAGGAGATAGACGAGCATTTATGGCTTCAGAGATCATTTCGATAGGAGCAGGAGAGGTGCGTTGTTTTGATTATGCTGTAATTACTAGTCAGGTAGGAAGTCATTTAGAGAGTGCAGAAGCAATCATTCCTCAGGCAGCTGAGGTAAAAGCTTTTTATGATGATCAACCGAATACTTATTGTGACTTTACGCTATCAGTTCCTGAGTTGACGAAAACATTAGAGTTTGACGTATATCCTAACCCTTCAACAGGTGCGTTTTTTATTCAAGCCGAGGGGGAATATACCGCAACAATTTGTAGTATTGATGGTCGTGTAGTGTATCAGTCAGGCTTATTGTCTGGTAAATCAAATATTCAAACTGATTTGGCACACGGGACATATGTTGTCATCCTAAATCAAAATGGAGAATTGTATCCTACTAAAATAATAATCAGATAGTAACCTATGAAATAAATGTAAAGGCGCAGCAGTAATGTTTGCGCCTTTATCTTTTCTCATTGTATTGGAAATTATTCATTTAACTGGTCGTTATCTTCTATTAGTTTCTCTTAACTTTGTGTGAATTTTAAAAGAAACAAGATCCCATGATGACCGCTAGCTCAATTGTTGAACCAGTTTTAATGGATGTAACGGCGCAAAATGCTGTTACAGATTCTGCTACAACAAGTTTTAATTCTAATAATGTGGTGTCAGCATTAGATTCTTTGCAGTCAGAAGCATTGATAAATTGGACAAATGAGACATTGGGTGCTGCTGGTTTGGAAGGGAATTCGCAAATGTATATTCGTACAATTGTGTTGTTAACTGCAGCTGTTGGAATTAGTTTTGTTCTTTGGTGGTTGACTCGAAAAATTCTAATTGAAGTAATTCATGGAGTAGCTCATAAATCTAAAACCAAATGGGATGATTATTTGGTAAAGAATAAAGTTTTTTCAGCCATTGCACATTTAGTCCCATTTTTGTTTTTGGACTTCATGATTCAAACTGTGTTTTCAAGCTTTCCGCGAATAGCAGAGTTTTTAATTATGGCTACGGATATCGTAATCATTATAATTGTTCTCTATGTTATTATTCGAACATTAAATACTGCTAAGGATGTTTTGGTAGAGAAACCAAGACTAAAAGACAAGCCAATCGAGTCTTATTTTCAATTGGCTAAGATTGTGTTTAGAGGATTGTTTATTATCCTCATTATATCTGTTGCTTTTAAAATTGAGCCCTTAGTTATTTTAACTTCAATGGGGGCTTTAACAGCCATTTTAATATTAGTTTTTAAGGATACTATTCTAGGATTTGTAGGTAGCATCCAATTAGCTGCTAACGATATGGTCCGGATCGGAGATTGGATTACAATGGAGAAGTATGGTGCTGACGGTGATGTGATTGAAATTAATTTGGCAACTGTAAAAGTTCAAAATTTTGATAAAACAATAACAACTATTCCTACCTATTCATTCATCTCAGATTCCTTTAAAAATTGGCGCGGAATGTTGGATTCTGATGGTCGAAGAATCGTACGATCTATTCATATTAAAATTCATTCAATTAAATTTTGTTCGCCTGAGTTACTTAGTAAGATTGGTGAAATTGAATTGATTCGAGATTATATCGACCAGAAAGAAGGGGAGATTTTGGATTATAATAAAGAAAATGAAATCAATAAATCGGTTTTATTGAATGGTCGAAACCAAACAAATATTGGGATTTTCAGATATTATATTCAGCAATATTTAGAGCAAAATCCTGCTATTAATGATTCAATGACCTTGATGGTGCGCCAGCTTGATCCTTCAGATAAAGGGGTGCCAATTCAGTTATATACCTTTACAAAAACCCATGATTGGGTTGAATATGAGCTAATCATGGCTGATATTTTTGATCACCTTTTAGCAGCAGTTCCATTTTTCGATTTGGAAGTTTTTGAACAACCAGCAGGTTCAGATATGCGAAAACTCGCTCAGCAATAAACAGGGTTTTAATGTCTTTATTATGAGTGGCTTGACTTGTTTTTGCACGGCGGTCTGTAATTTCTTTGCTTAGTTTTAAGTGTGATTTTCGATAAATTACTGTCTGTTAGTGTGTAAACACCTGTTGATTCTACGTCTTTCATCTGGTAAATTGAGTCAATTAATCTATGATTTTTGTATTTAAGGGTGCGAATGGAGTTGTTCGTCGATAAAAAATGGCTGTTTATAGTTTAAATTGCTACTTTAGTGGTTGTTATTTGAGAAATAGTTTTTCTACGCTCCCTATTAAGTATAAAAACGTAAAGTGAATGAAAGCTAAGCTTGTCGTATTATTTATAGGTTGTTTTATCATGTCGAATGTTAATGCCCAAACAATTTTCGCACGTTCAAATGGAGATTGGGATCAAACCACTGTATGGTCAATAATTGGAACAGGAGGTGCTTCTTGTGGATGCACACCGGGAATTGGTGATGATGTTTTGATTGATGGTTTTGATGTAGATATTGATGCTGGAACAGGAGATGTTACAGTGAATAGTGTCAAAATTACAAATGCAACTGGTTCTGATGTTCGTTTGCGCGTTCAAGCCGGATCAACACTCACCGTAACTACAGACTTCGAAATTGAAAGCAACTCTGCTGGTAATGATGCAGAGTTAACTGTGGTTGGAACAGGTTCTTCGTTGGATGTTTTAGACGATTTTTTGGCAGATCAAGATGCTGGAGATGATTTGTTGATAGATATAGATGATAATGCACAGGTCAATATTTCAGATGACGCTAATTTCCTTCAGGACGGGGGAGATGATATGGAGCTTAACATGAATTTGAATTCAGGAACTCAGGCGCAATGGAATGTTGCTGGAAATATGCTAGTAGACCATGATGGTGGAGATGATATTCGGCTTTTAACTGATGATGTATCAAGCCTTTTAAATGTGGACGGTAATCTTACCATAAACTTGAATTCTGGATTAGATGATGATATGACATTTAATCTTGACGGTGGAGATTTTGATATAGAGGGAGATATTATTGTTACAAGAGCATCAACAACTGGATTTATCGCTGTTGATATGGATGGCGGAGATTTGGACTGCGATAATTTTACAGCAACTTCGAGCGGAACCTCATCTATAGGTGATATTAGAATTCAAATTGACGGTGCTTCCCAATTCAACTGTAATTTCTTTGATGCTACAATTTCAGGTGGAGATGATTTGAGTTTAAGAGTCAATGAAAACAACGGAACAACGGGGCAAATAAATATTGATAATGATTTTACGGTTCAGGTAACTGGTGGTGATGATTTTGAAATGTTATTGGCACAAGATAATTCTCAATTTAATGTATCAAATGATGTGGACATTACTTTTGCTGGTGGAGATGATTTGGATTTGTTTTTGGATAATGATGCGACTTGGAATATTGACGGAGATTTAACAATTGTTTCATCTGGCACAGGTTCACAAGAAATTGATTTAGCAGGCGGATCAGATGACCCTACATTGAGTGTTGGAGGGAGTTTTTCTTGGACAAATCAAACGGGTAATATTGATGTTTTGGTAGATTTAAATAGTGGTACTTTTTCTACTGTAGGTGATTTTTCTTTAATAAATGCAACGGGTGGAGATGATATAGATCTTCAATTGGATGATGATGCTTTATTGTCAATTGGAGGTGATTTTACGGCAGAAATAACAGGAGGAGATGATATTCGAATTGGTTTGGGTGAAAACGTTGCTTTAAGTACGGCCGAGATTAATGTGGGCGGAGATGCTAATATTTTACTAACATCAAATGCTGCTCCTGCGCCAATTTGGTATGTTCGTGTTTTTGAAAATACACGATTTATTGTTGGAGATGATTTGGTTTTAACTACAGATTTTACAACTACGGGGCTTTGTCTATTTAGTGTTACAAATACTGCAGAACTTGTTGTTGCAGATGATATAGATTTAAATGCTATTGGTTCTGGAGAGTTGGAGTTGCGACTGGATGGTGATAGTTTTTTACGTATAGGCGGAAATTTTTTAAGGGGCGCAAGTCCTAATAATTTTGGCGAATTTGATGCAACAGCAGGTAATGGCACTGTTGAATATATGGGGGCGGCAGCACAAGTAATTGCAGAGGATGATGGGGGAGGAGGAGATAGTTTCCAATACATGAATTTAGAAATTGACAATTCGTTTGGAACAATACCACAATTAACGTTAGAAGGTGATGTAACTGTTCGTGGTAATTTAACAATGAATGATGGTGTTGTTGCTTCTGATGTGACTGACATTTTAATTGTTGCAAATGATGGGACAAGTTCAGGTGCGTCTGATAACAGTTATGTGGACGGATATATGCGGAAGGTTGGTAATGATGCTTTTACTTTTCCAACTGGTGACGGAGGGTTTTATGGACCAATTGGAATTTCTGCTCCTACAGGAACAACCCACCAATTTGAGGCGCAATACTTTTTAGTTCGTCCAGATGATGATGGCTTTGATGAAACGAGTTTGGATGGAACATTAGATCATATATCTTTAGTAGAATATTGGAAATTGAATCGTACTTCAGGAACATCTACACCAACGGTGACTTTGTCTTGGGATTCACCCAGAAGTGGCGGAATTGTAAACGAAGCTGATTTACGATTTGCGCGTTGGGATGGTGCTATATGGCGCGATTTGGGAGCAGCTTCTGTTTCAGGAACTCCAACTTCAGGCACGCTTGATAATAGTGTTGGAATTACAGCGTATTCTGATTCTAATCCATATGCCATTGCTACTATAGATCCTCTAAATCCATTGCCAATTGAATTAACAGCTTTTACAGCGACTTTACAAAATGGAGTAGTGGCACTTAATTGGACGACAAAATCAGAAATCAACAATAATTATTTCACGTTAGAAAAAAGTATAGATGGAATTAATTGGACAGCATTTGTACAACTTGATGCTGCAGGTAATAGTAGTGTTGAAATTAATTATCGTTACATAGATGAGGATCCTTATTTGGGAGTTTCTTATTACCGTCTTAAGCAAACAGATTTTGATTTAGCGACGACCTATTTTGGGCCAATTGCAGTACAATTGGTGGATGATTTATCTTTATTTCCGAACCCTGCTAGTGGAATAGTGAATATTGTTGGAGAGTCAGATCCTGCAAGTGTCCAATTGTTTAATTTGCAAGGACAAAAAGTCCCCGTTCACTTTAGCAATATTCCTGGACGATTGCTTCTTGATACCAAGGATTTAGCAAATGGAACTTATTACCTCCAATTCGCTTCAGAAATTAAAAGGTTAGTGGTTCAACACTAGCATCATTTTGCTTGAAAAACAATTTCTGTTTGTTTCCCCCATTTGTATTTGGCATGATAAATTAGTGAACCGTTTTCGGTATAAATGTAATGGTCACCGGTCTGAAAACTATTGTCAAATTCTTTAGATTCATGAACTTTGCCGTTTTCGTAATAGGTTATAAAATCACCATGTACTTTACCTTTATAGAAATTCTTTGACAAAGAAAGATTTCCGTTGCCATAAAAATTTTCGCATAAACCTGTAAAGCCCTCACGTGGCTCAGTTAAGTAGAAGTTATTATAAGGTAAGTCAAAAGCTAATTCATTGCAATCACAATAAGTTATTTCTTCATCTACAATTGGATCTTGTGATTCGTGTTCCATTTCTCCGCAAGCAACAATAAAAAACGAAAAAAGAACTATCACAAAAGAATGATGCATATATATAAGTTTTATAAAGGCTAAAGTTAAGGAATTCTTGCGCACAAAAAAAGAGGCTACTCTAACTAGAATAGCCTCTTTCCATTATGCAATGTTTTATTGCTTTATCAGTTTTATGGTTTTGTTATTTTCATCTTGAGAAACTTTTACGAAATATGTTCCATTTGCAAGGTGTGTTAAAGAAATAATTTCTTGATTAACACCCGTTCCGTTGATGATTTGTTCTCCGTTTGCATTAATTAGCTTATAAGAGAAATTTCCTTCCAAAGCAATTGTTATTTCGTCAATTGCTGGGTTAGGATATAAGGATAGTAAACTACCATTTAACTCATCAATTCCAACTTGACTACCAATAACCGCAGTTATAGAATTGCTGCATCCTTCTGCATCCTCTACTACTAAAACATAAGTACCTGCAGTAAGTCCAATTAAATCTTCTGTATCATCAAAATCTCCAGTTTCGTCATTGTCCCAATCATATGTATAAGGAACAAATCCACCAGTTACGATAACGGCAATTTCTCCGTCATCTCCAAAAATTTCATCTGTAGTAATATATTCAATTTGAATAGAATCTTTAACCTCTACTTCAATCTCAGCTTCATTTACGCAATCATTGTCATCTGTTCCAGTTACAACAAGTGTAATTGTTCCAATTTCAAATGGTACATACTCAACTCCATCAGTAATCATGTCAGGTGTCCATGTGTAGTCAGTTGCTCCAGTTCCTGAAGCAGTGAATCCTTGACCTAAGCAAATTTTATCATCATCAACAGTTGCAATAACTTCTGGTAAAGCATTTACAAGTACATCAATACTAGCTTCATTTTCGCATCCAGTTAAATCATTCGTTCCAATAACTGTGAAAGTAGTTGTTCCAACCTCTGGTAAATATGGCGCTCCTTCAGAAACATCACCTGGTGACCATTCATAGTCATCAGCATCTCCACCTGATTCAAGAATTATTGTTTCACCTTCGCAAACTTCAGTTTCATCAGATGAGATTGTAACCTCCGGTAATTCGTAAACTTCAACATCAATTGAAGCAGCACAATCAGTAGGATCATCACTAGTAGCTGTGTACGTAATAATTCCAGTTGTTAGTGGTTCAAACTCAACGTCATCTTCCACACCCATGTCCCATGAAATTGTTCCGTCACCTTCACCATCAAGTGTAATAGTTTCACCAAAACAAATTTCTGTTTCTGTTGCTGTTACAGTAATAGGAGTACATAAAACTGTAATAACAATTTGTCCGTGACCCGTATTTGCGCCTTGCGTGTGAACAACGTCTGTTGCTCCAGGATCATTATAGCTAGATCCGCCGCCACCTCCAGCAAAACAAACACCAGCTCCGCCTCCATAATAGCCGCCGCCACCGCCGCCGCCAGAAGTACATCCGGTTCCTCCGCATGAACATGTGCTCAGCCCAGAAGGAGCGCAAACAGAGTTACCTCCAAGTCCTAATGACCCACTTCCTCCGACAATGGCACCACTGCACCAGCACGAATTATTTCCGCCAACTCCGCCAGAAACAGCAGTTCCTGCTCCTCCACGGATACATGGTCCGCTCGCAGTTTCTGTTAATCCCATTTGTGCGGTTAATCCACCACCAGCGCCAGAACCTGCAGTCGATTTATATACTCCGCTTCCATTACCGGCAACACCTCCGCCGCCTCCAGCGACTATAACACGGTTTGCTAATCCTGTGCCACCTTGTCTAATATCAGAAGCTCCACCGCCTCCAGCAGCAATAACTTCAGTACCTCCGCAAGACTCAATATCTCCACCTCCATTGTATCCGCCAGAAACCATAGAGCCTTCTCCGCCGACATATAAGTATAGTGTTTCTCCGGGGGTTACGGGTAGTAAACCAGTTACTTGTCCTCCGTTTCCAGCATCAATAGAAATATCACTGGTTCCTCCCCAGCCAATTGTAGTTCCTTCAATGTCCCCACCTTCAGCACCCAGAACATTAAATTGGACTTCTGTCACACCAAGAGGCACCACAAAGGTTTGCATTCCTCCAGTATAATCAAAAGTCGTAGCAACCTGTCCATAGACAGCGCTAGTGAGCAATAATGCACCTAGCATTGTTACCCTTTTAAAGTCAAAGTATTTTTTTTTCATATAGAATTGTTTTGTAAATCCTAAGTTAACGAATTAATTTGTCATTGAACAATGAGTTATGGTGAGGGAACAGGTATTGTTGTGAATAATTAAAAATCAAGATAATTTTCTAACACATTTAAACTCAATAGATCAAAGATATGTAGTGAAAAAAAACTGTGAATTTTTCTACGAAAGTTTGGTTACCGCATAAAGATACCTTATATTTGCACTCGCTTAAACGAAAGCATTTAAAAAGATATTTATTACCAACGATATATTGCGGGGTGGAGCAGTTGGTAGCTCGTCGGGCTCATAACCCGAAGGTCATAGGTTCGAGTCCTGTCCCCGCTACTGAGGAGGACAAATTCATATTTTTTGAGTTTGTCCTTTTTTTGTGCCCTCCTGTATCCCTTTGAATACGTGCGATATCGTAAAAAATCGGATTGACCTCAAAGGTTCGATAATGGTCTAATTCCCGATTGTACCGTATTCCCCTTGGAAACACCATTCTTTGAACTTTGCGTTTTTCTTCTAAATCTCCGTAAGTCCACATTTTCGGGAGTTCCACGGCATGTCCTAGCGCATTATCAATCGCATTTTCAAGGTTCGATAAATTAAAACTCGATTCTTCGATTTTTTCGGTAAGATCCGTCATCTGCTGATTGAACTGTGCTTTGAATTTGATATATAAGTCCCTTTCAATTTCGCCCAATGCGAATCGCAATTCAATTTTTTCTAAGTTCACATCAATCTTTGTGAGTTCGTTTTCTAAAGTTAAAACGCCATTTAAACTTTCCTCGTGCTGTTCATGGTAAGCATTCATCAAAACATCCTTGATTGGTGCTTGCCAATTCGGATCATGTAATTTATATCCTTCCAATACTTCAACGAATAGCCTGTGCATGACTTTGGCACTTCTATTTTCTTTCGCTCCCTTACGATTGTTCTTATAGTAATAAAGGTTTTTCTTTTTCACCACATAGCCCGTATAAGGTGTTCCGCATGTATCTGCGATCACGAATTGCTTTAAGGGTAGATTTTCCTCATCCTTATTGTATGTGACCCCGTAGTTGTTCTTTTCCAATACATTATTTACTTTCAAAAACAATTCTCTTGAAACAATAGGTGGGTGTTTTCCCTCAATGACTTCATCTGGAATCATAGTGCTGACGATCAATCCACAATAAATTGGGTTGCGGAAATATTCAGTTAAGCGTTTACGACTTTTTGTCCATCCAAATTTCTTTAGCCTTTCAGTAATTTCAACATGGGTTAAATCATACTTGGCTTTTAATTCAAATGCCTTTTGTAATAGTTTACCATCTTCATTAATAATCAACTTAGGCTCTTTATTACGACCGGGATTTGTATTGGTATATCCAAAGGGAACAGAACCACAAATAAACCCTTTACGCAGCTTGTCTTGCATCCCCACCATAGTTTTATCTCTTCGTAATCCATTATCAACTTTCCCAAAGGCAAAAAACATATCCCGTTGAAATTCGCCTGATGAGGTAGAGCTGTCAATATCTTGAGTAGCTGATTTAACATCAATCCCTTTTTTATTTAATTGCTCAACAATATAAATGCCGTTTGCTCCTGTTCGTGAAAACCGATCAAACGAATAAACAATGATGCAATTAATGTCTTTGTGCCTTTTCACAAATGAGAGCATCTTTTGAAATTCTTTTCGCTCATCACTTTTGGCAGATTCATACGTGCCTCCAAAATACTCAACAACTGTCAATCCTAATTTTTGAGCGAATTGATCACAGTACTTTTTCTGAATGCCTAATGAAGCATTATTATCTGCTTGCTCCTTTGTTGAAACACGTGTATAAATAACGGCTTTATCTCTCCCTACTTTACTTGGTGTTTTACCTTGCTTTGCAAACTGTCCAAATACTTCTAAACTTTTTCCTTTTCCCATTGCCTCTATTATTTAAGTTCATTTACATTAATGCCTAGCTTTGATAACCGATTCATCTGCTGAATAACGATTCTAGCATATTCCTCTAGCTGTTCAATCGTTTGCTTTGCAATTTCATCTGTCAAATGTTCAAAGCCTTTCATGGTTTTTAATCTTGCCACTGTTAACTTCTGTTTGCATCTTGCTTTAAATGCTTTCAGCTTGGCTAACTCTTCTCTAATTTTTGCTCTTCTTAATTCATTTTTTTCTTTTAAATCACTCATTTTAAATTTACACTGCACGAACCATTTTGGCTTATCCAATAATCATTCGTTACCATCTCTACTTGCTCTGGCTCATCCAGTAGCGTTTTCTATTTAAAATCAAATGATGATTCTTCACACGCACACGTATGAATCATTATTTATGCTTTGTCATGCGTTTAACGCTGCCAATTTTACCTTT
>CAKZPK010000100.1 GCA_937139035.1 uncultured Crocinitomix sp.
GAGCAAATGTTGTGTTGACTATGTCCACTAAAATTATTGACATTACAGGTGATGAGCCAATTGAGATGAAGGGTTTTGTACCAGAGCGTAGCGTTGTTATACCAGGCTCTTATACCAAGAAATTTCCTGCAGGCGATTATCAAGTACCATGTGCATTGATTATTGGAAAAAGAAAAGAAAGTACCGATAAAAAGACTTCTTTAAATAATGCGTTAAGAGAAAATGATGTGGCGGTTTAATACCGTTACTTCTTCTTATTCTATTTTAAAATACGGTATGCATTAGTGCATTCGGTGATCTTATTCTGCTTTATTGGAAAAAAATGTGCGGTATATTTTGTGCGGCTAAAGGAATTTTGAGAAACTTTTAGAAATCAATCATTTAAAGACATCTTCCACCTCATCCAAAACGTCCGTTTCTTGGTTAGATGATTTTTAAATAGCTTATTGCATTTTTATGGCGAACAATTAAAGCGCCTACAGCAATTAGCACAAACCCAAAAGTATTGCGCTAAGCGTAGATAATATAGTGATCAATTTCAAAAAACGTTACGCGACAACGTCCTCTTTCAAACATTGTTCATCTGGTCTTGCACCGCAGAAGCTACAATTTTCTCCCTCTTCATTAAACATAGGGTTATTACTTGCGCAAGTCCCTTCAAATTTACCTCCCTTTTTGCCCCAAATTTTTATTGCAATTCCTGCAAATCCTAAACCTAATAATGCAATTGTAATCAATGCTAATTTCATCTCTATCGAATTTCGTGTACAAATTTAAGGATTGTTTTAGTCAGAAACAAAAAACGCCCTGACGAAATCGTCAGGGCGTTTCTCATCAAAAAGATGAAATATTACATTTTCTTTAACTGCATGTTAAATGCAATGATGAATCCGATAGAAGTTATTGCACATAAAAGAGAAATAATATCTCCTTGAATACCTACTAACAACAATAAAAGAGCCCAAATACTTGTAGCAACAGCATACAATGTGAAACCTCCTTTATTACCTTTCATCATTTTCATAGCTGCCATTAAACCCAATACATTGAGTAAAATCATTACAACAAAAATGATTACAATTAATGCTATAGCATCTCCCATTCCTGGTATTAAAGAACCAAGTCCAGAAGTATTTCCTAACACCCAAAACATAGTGATTAGTAATAATAGTGCCCAAACACTGTTACCTACAATACTTAAGATACTTAAAGTTTTTAACGCTTGTGGCACTTCTCCTGATCCAGCAGAGTTTCCATCAATAATTTCTTCTGACATAATTAATTAGATTTTGGTTTTTATTAAGTTTAGTATCTCAAAAGTAACATTATTCATTTAAATTCAAAATTTCGAAATAAATAAGACAATTAATAGTGCTTATGTGAGATATTTCAAATTAACGCTATACATTATTACAAACGCTATTGTAAAAATAGATCCAAAAACTATAAATATTCCCATTAGTCCAAATCCTAATACAGACATTGGCACCGCAATGCTAATTACAGAAGCAGCAATGTAAAGGTAATATCCCGTTTTTTTCAATTTCCGCATTAAATACGCTCCAATCAAGCAGGCGATTGCAGCCACAATAGCCGACCCCTGTATCAAATACAAGTTGTCTAACATTACTTGTGCCTGTTCTATAAACTCAGATCCAAAAATATTTGAACTGGGCATATTTTTTAATAAATCTATTTGTTGTTGTTGTTTTTCGGGAGTTGCAATATTGTAAAATCCTCCAATCAAAGCTAATCCACTTCCTATAAATGTTAAAATGGTTAAAACATTTAAAAATTGCGGTAGCTGACCATTAGAAACTTGTCCTCCTAAATCTTCTATTATTTCGTCGTGTAGTTCGTCTTTATTCATAAAATATGGATTAAAAAAAACGCCATTACCCAAAATGGATAATGGCGTTTTTGAATAAATTGATAATTAGTTATCTTTTATTTCATTGAATTCGTCTTTAATGCTGTCTTTTGTTGGCATTTCAAACTCACCATTGTCTTTAATTACGAATGGGATTACTACGATTGCAGCAGTTGCCAATAAAGAAATCCAGATACCAATACCTAAACCACCAGTGCCTAAAGCACGTAATAGGTTTAATAAAATAATTAAGAAAGGTACCGCACCAGCAATAGCAACAAATTTCACATAAGAAGATTCGATTGCAGTGTTACGATCATCTCCTAAAAATGCGAATACTCCTGCTGCAGCGCAAGCTAAAAAGGTTAACATACCAGGCCAGATAGAAATTCCACTTACTGTATAATTTCCGAACATTCCCATTGAAACGCTCACCCATGGTAAAAACGTTGCTATTAACCCCAGTCCTGCTGCTATAATAACGGCTAATCTTTGTTTATGCATAATAATTGATTTTGGTTTAAATATTGTTTTTAAAGGAATAAAATTAAGATTAAATGTGAAAAATCAATAATCTAAGCGCTTATAATTTTATAATTTGTCCAGAACCCACTCCATTAGATATAATATTTCCAGCCTTATTTTTATAAAAAACATCCCCTGTTCCGTCAATTACAATAAGTGCAGAAGAGTTATCTAAATTGATAAATACATCTGCCGTTGAGTTTTGATAAATATAGGTGTATACTGAACGAAACCCTATCGCATTTCCAGCACCATTATTCTGTACTTTTAGTTCTGCAATATCTGATTTACCAGTTAAAGTATAGTCGCCAGCCCCATTTGAAACGACCATGGAAATTTCAATCACATCTACATCAGCAACTAAACTCCCTCCTCCATTTCGCATTTCAACAGAAAATTTATGCGAACGAACTGTGTTTTCAAATACCACAGAATCAGAAGCATCTATGTAAAAGTTTTTTAAATATGGATAATGAATTTCAACCTCAACAATTTCATCAGGATCTCTTAAAAAATTGCATTTATTACGGTTATCAACATATAGCACATTATCTCGATTATCTAACTCGATATGCTGAACCAAGTTTTCGCCACCTTTAATAACAACCTTATATCCGTCATCCTGATAAATGCGATACTTTATGTTTTTATTTAAATGAAATGCACGCACAGAATCTAATGGAATGGAAATTTCAGTATAATCTCCGGCACCCTTTAGACATTTTCGATCTTCAGATTTTGCGCAAGAAAATACAGTAACACAAAGCACCATTGCAATTACGCTCTTTAAAAATAAGTTTAACCCTTTATTACTTAAATCCTTCATCTTACTATAAACTATATCCTAATCCCCATTCTAAATAATCCGCAACTCCTATATGTGCTTTAATTCCAATTGAAAAATCCCATGGGCCATCTCCCTTAAACCGAATACCTATTCGGTTATAAATCCAACCTGCTGGATTAATTAAATTGAGCGCATATAAACCTAAACCAAAATAAATTTGAGTTTTATAAACAGACAAAGCCATCCCACTATATCCACCAATTAGAAAACCTTCATAAATAGGTTCTGGTGTTACGTCATAAAACCACCGGTTAGCTTCATTATAAACTAAATCAACTCCAAATTCGGTATCCCAAACGGGAGTTAGTCTTTTGCGGTAAAGGCCTTGCAAGGCTGCTACTCCAAAATTTCGAGGAGCCAAATGATCTGCTAAGTTTTGCTTTAAACTAAACACAAACTGAAAATGCCATTTAGAAAAATTACGAACAGTCTCAATAGAATCTATTGAAAACTTAGGCTGGTCATATACTTGGCGTTCGTAAAAGCTATACCCCAAGGTTGCAAATGTTGTTAAGGTATTTAATCCTTGATTAGGTGATTTTAAACTTGAATTTGAAATATGTGAAAAATCAATTCCTGCACCTACAAAAAATTTATTAAAATGTTTAGTCCAAGAAAATTGAAGATTTACAAAACCATTAATATGTGAACCTATAGCAATATTCTTTTTATTACTGTATTTGTCATATTTCTCACTAATATAACTTAACCCTTGGCCTAATCTAAAATCAATGAATCCCCATTTTTTACTTTGGTAAATAGGATATTTTGTGAATCTAAAAAAAGTTAAACTTGCTCCTAAAACCTCGCGGTTACCATAATCCTGTAGAATAAAAGAACCTCCTCTAGATGGGTATTTATAAATTTGGCTATAAGCACCTTTAGACGTATCTTGTCTTGAAAACTCCAGCTCTAGTGCATTTGGACGCCCTTTTACTAAATGATGCATAGTTTCTCTATGTGCCATTAAAAGGCCCGTTTTAGGCGATAAAGACATTGAAAATGGTCCCTCTAACTGAGCGTGTCCTTTCAACTGAAACATTATCAACAAAAAAAGTAAAACTAATCTCAAAATGCGAAGTTTAATTTAATTTTACGCAAAACTAAAAAAATGAACCATAAACTAAAAGCGTTTGAGCGGTTATTAAATATAATGGATGACTTGCGTGAAAAATGTCCGTGGGACAAAAAGCAAACGCTTGAATCGCTTCGCCATTTAACTATTGAAGAAACGTATGAATTGGCAGACGCCATAACAGACGGGGATATGAATGAGTTAAAAGGTGAAATTGGTGACTTAATGTTACACATGGTTTTTTATTCTAAAATTGCTTCTGAGACTGGCGAGTTTGACATCTCTGATGTACTTAACGCAATATGCGACAAATTGGTTTATAGACATCCGCACATTTATGGTGATGTTGAAGTTCAGGATGAGGAAGAAGTAAAAGCGAATTGGGAGAAACTGAAACTTAAAGAAGGAAAAAAATCAGTTTTAGAAGGAGTTCCTAAATCTTTGCCAGCCATGGTTAAAGCTACTCGCATTCAAGACAAAGTGAAAGGTATTGGATTTGAATGGGAAAACAAAACCCAAGTATGGGACAAAGTAAAAGAAGAAATTGAAGAGTTACATGTAGAGGTTGAAGCTGGGGATCAAAAAAAAATGGAAGAAGAATTTGGGGATGTACTTTTTTCAATGATAAATTATGCACGTTGGATAGGTGTTAATCCTGAAGATGCTTTAGCAAAGACAAATCGAAAATTCATTAATCGTTTTCAGTGGATGGAAGTTGAAACCAAAAAAGATGGAAAAGAGATTAGTGAAATGGATTTACCTGCAATGGATGCTTACTGGGAAAAATCTAAAAACTTTGACAAATGAGCGGATTAACTGCTATTATATATGTAGTATCAATCTCCTTGGTAATTGGATTAATATCAGGATGGATGGTGCAAAAAAAAGGGTATTCTTTTAAACAGTATTTTGTGTCTGGCTTTATTGCTTCATGTGGGATATTAGGAATCATTTTTAAGATTATTATGGATTATATAAACTAAGTCCTAAAATCATTCAAAACTGTTAAATTTGACAAATGATCAAAACGCACTTCCGTTTTATCAATAATTGAAACGCATTTTTATGAGTATAAACGAGATCTTTAAGGATTTTTCATCTGTTAGCAATGCTGACTGGATGGAAAAAATTGAGACAGACTTAAAAGGAAAACCTTTAAGTGTTTTGACATCTAAACCAGAACCAGATCTTGAAATTGTAGCCTACCATCATGGTGACAATACGATAGACAATACTGACAATGGATTGAGTCGGAACCTCTCTAAAGCAAATAATTCTTGGAAAATACGACAAGAATTCTCAGATAATGCAAAGGCTTTGAAGGGCCTTAACGAAGGTGTTGACGCTATTGGCTTAAAAGTGAATTCTGAAACCAATTTTGATCAATTGACTAAAGGTGTTCAATTCGATTATATTGCCAGTGATATAACTTTTGAAGATAAACATGCAGCATTAAACACAAAAATCCCTTCAGGATCAGTTCTTAATTATGATGTAATAGGAATGAACCTAACTGCCGGAAATTGGCAGGCTGAACTCAACGACTTTTTAGCGGTTTATCAAAAACACAACAATAATAAATCCATTTGGATTTCTGGTTCCATTTATGGAATTGCAGGTGCTTCTACAATTCAAGAGCTTGCTTTTACAATTGCACATATGAATGAATATGTCCAATTCTTGAAAGACGAAGGATGCTCTTTAGCTGAAATAAACGAAGGTTTGGTTGTTGAGCTTAGTGTCAATGAAAATTACTTTGTAAACATTGCTAAATATCGCATTATAAAAGATTTGATTCAGTTGGTGTTTAAAGGCTATGATTCAACTTATGAGATTAAAAGCCCAGTAATATACGCTAAAACCAATTTACGCCATTTAGCTCAAAATGATAAGAATAACAATCCATTAAGAGAAACAACGCAGGCCATGTCTGCAGTTATTGGAGGTTGTGATGTACTAACAGTTACTTACGGGCAACATGGCACAACACAAGAAGTGGAGCGATTTGAAAGAATTGCGAAAAACATTCAATTGGTTTTAAAAGAAGAAGCTTATTTAGATAAAGTTCTTGACCCAAGTGGAGGATCATACGCAATTGAAGCTATTAGCAAACAATTATTAACTAAAAGTTGGACCCTGTTTCAAGAAATTGAAAAAAATGGTGGACTTATAGCCGCGGTTCGCAATAACGTTGTTCAAAATAAAATTGCCGAGAACCAAAAACAATTAATTACCAATATGGTAGATAATTCAAGTACTTTCTTAGGTGTTAACAAACATCCAAACGCTGTAGAGACTTGGGTTGATAGTACTCAAAACAACGCTAAAAAGTCTTCAGAATTTAAAGCATTACAACCGTTTCACTTAGAAAATCATTTCCCTAATAATTGAACCAGATGAATAGAGTAAAATTTGATCATATAAAACCTGAGTTTCAATCTGCAGCAACCAATGCAGAAAAAAAGGAGATTTTTGAAACTGCAGAAAAAATTGGAATTCAAAATTATTATACAAAAGCAGACACAGAGGGATTGAAACATTTGAATTTTGTTTCAGGAATTGCGCCTAATTTACGTGGGCCATATTCTACCATGTACACCATGCGCCCATGGACCATTCGTCAGTATGCTGGTTTTTCAACCGCTGAAGAATCAAATGCTTTTTATAGAAGGAATTTGGCAGCAGGTCAAAAAGGACTTTCTGTTGCTTTTGATTTAGCTACGCACAGAGGATATGATTCTGACCACAAAAGAGTGGTTGGTGATGTTGGAAAAGCTGGTGTTGCAATTGATTCTATTGAGGATATGAAAATCCTCTTTGATCAAATCCCATTGGATAAAATGTCTGTTTCAATGACAATGAACGGTGCCGTTATTCCAATTTTAGCTTTTTATATTGTTGCGGCGGAAGAACAAGGAGTGTCTGCTGAAAAATTGGCTGGAACCATTCAAAATGATATTCTGAAAGAATTCATGGTTAGAAACACCTATATCTACCCTCCACAACATTCAATGCGCATAATTGCAGATATATTTAAATATACCTCGCAAAACATGCCTAAGTTTAATTCCATATCTATTTCAGGTTACCACATGCAAGAAGCTGGAGCTACAGCTGATTTGGAATTAGCATATACATTGGCTGATGGATTAGAATATATAAAAGCAGGAATTGCTTCAGGAATGGATATTGACAGTTTTGCTCCACGTCTATCTTTCTTTTGGGCCATTGGAATGAATCATTTTATGGAAATCGCAAAAATGCGTGCCGGACGAATGATTTGGGCCAAAATGGTTGCTGAGTTTTCACCAAAAAACCCAAAATCTTTAGCATTGCGTACGCATTGTCAAACATCTGGTTGGAGTTTAACAGAGCAAGACCCTTATAACAATATTGCCCGTACATGTATTGAAGCCATGGCTGCAGCATTAGGCGGAACACAATCATTACACACCAATGCATTGGATGAAGCGATTGCTTTACCAACGGATTTTTCTGCAAGAATTGCAAGAAATACGCAAATCTATTTGCAAGAAGAAACAGGCATTACTAAAATAATTGACCCTTGGGCAGGTTCTTATTATGTCGAAAAATTAACGGCAGAAATAGTTGAAAAAGCCTGGGAACATATTACCGAAATTGAAGGATTGGGTGGAATGGCAAAAGCCATTGAAGCTGGAATTCCAAAAATTAGAATTGAAGAAGCCGCAGCACGCAAACAAGCCCGAATTGATTCTAATAAAGATATTATAGTTGGTGTAAACCGTTATCAGTTAGACGAAGAAGAGCCAATTGATATTTTAGAAATTGACAATACACAAGTACGTTTATCTCAAATTGAGCGCCTTAATAAAATGAAGGCTGACAGAGATGAAGTTGCGGTGCAAAACGCTTTAAAAGCATTAACCGAAGGTGCAAAATCTAACGATAACCTCTTAGAACTTGCAGTTACTTGTGCACGTCACCGCGCCTCATTAGGTGAAATTTCTGATGCAATGGAAGTTGTTTTTGGACGCTACCAGGCAACCATTCGGTCTATATCAGGCGTATATTCAGCAGAAGCTATGGATGATAATGATTTTATTAAAGCCAAAAACTTGGCGGACGAGTTTAGTGAATACGAAGGTCGTCGACCAAGAATTATGGTGGCTAAAATGGGACAAGATGGGCATGACAGAGGAGCTAAGGTAATATCAACCTCTTTTGCCGACATTGGTTTTGACGTTGATATTGGACCATTATTTCAAACACCTGAAGAAGCCGTAATGCAAGCCATTGAGAATGATGTGCACATATTAGGTGTAAGTTCTCTAGCTGCTGGTCATAAAACCTTAATTCCGCAAGTTATTGCAGAACTAGAAAAACAGGGCAGAAATGATATTATGGTAGTTGCAGGAGGAGTAATTCCTGCGCAAGACTACGACTTTTTATATGAGCATGGTGTAATGGGAATTTTTGGTCCTGGAACAAAAATTGCAACTGCAGCAATTGATATACTTGAAATCTTACTCAAATTTCACAAAGATTGAACTTGTTAAATTTTAGTTAATGCCTAGATTTGTGTAACTTTCGGCATCATATTTGAGTTTAATAGAAAAAACGAAATACAATGAAAAATTTATTCTTCTTATTCTTATTTACTATAGGTTGTGCTTTTCAAGCCTCTGCACAGCCACCTTTATATGATGATTTATTAATCTACTATGCTGATGGTGACTATGAAAAATTAGTATCTAAAGCTGAAAAGTATATTGGAAACGATAAGACTAAAAAAGATGCTCTACCATATTTATATGCTTCAAAAGGATATTTTGAAATGTCAAAAGACGATATTTTTATAGATGATTATCCTAAAGCGTACAATCAAGCAATTGGTATGGCAGGTAAAGCTTTAAAAAAGGATAAAGATGGCTCTATGTATGCTGAGCATATGAATTACTACACAGAAATTAAATCTTCTGTTGTAGAGGAAATTCAAAATATGGTTGACCAAGAAGACTATAGCCGTTTAAGAGGTACTGTAATGAAATTACAAAGACTTGACCCCAAAGATGTAGGTTCATACTTTTTATTAGCCGCTTGTCAATATCAAATTAAGGATAAAGGAAGTGCTAAACTTACTGTAAAGGAAGCTCAGGCAAGATTAGATGCAATTGAAAGCGTTGAAGATTGGAGAGAGGTTGACTTTGATATGATGAGAATTGGAGTAATGGAATATGCCCGCTATTTTGTTAAAATGAGACAGAAAGAAAAAGCAGATGAAATCATGAATAAAGTGAAGCAATGGTACGAAGATGATGAAACATTCATGGAAGAATACGACGAAATTGTGAACGGATAATCTCTAAGAAGAAAATTAAACTAAAATCCTCTGTACAAATGTGCAGGGGATTTTTTTATTGCCATAAGTTAGATTTACACAGAATAATAATGATTAGCAACCTTTGTGAAAGAAAAGAGGTTTCCAACCTTATAACTTCACAAACTGAATAGATTCGCTTCTTGACGGGGTTATTGCTCTAATTAAATAATTGCCTGCAACTAAATGCTCAAAACTAAACTTGCGTGCATAACTACCTTTGGCTAAGTACTCGTAAGATAACTCAGCAATAAATTGTCCTTGTAAATTGAATAATTGAATTTTCACCTCATCAGATGTTGCCAAAGAAAAGTTAAGCTCTCCTTGAGTAAACAATGGGTTAGGATAAAAAGACAATTCAAATGGTGAATTTAAGGATTCAAAAACAGCGATTAAACTATCCCCAATAGTCGGGTCAATCTGAATATGGATATTCTCCAGAATTTCTCCTGTTCTTAAATTTTCCCAATGCACAAATGTTTCCCCTTCATGGGCTACAGCTGTTAAATCAATCCTATTGTTCGGGTAATACTTTCCTATAAATGGAAAACTATCTAATTCAATTGTGTTTAATTCTATTATACCCGCTTTTGAAGGATACATCCCTACAAAAACATCCAAAGCTGCCTCTTTTTCAAAAACTACTGATAATTCATTCTGAACAATCCCTACCCTATCATTAAAGAATTTATCATACTCATGGAAATTCTCGTTCCACTCTTCATAAACACCATACCATTTATAAAAGTGTCGTTGCATCTCAGGATTCAATTTTTCTTTGGCCTTATAGATATAATTTAGAATATACTCCCCTTCTAAAATTGTATTCATTAAATCTGCGTAGCGATTAATGAAGTAACGTTGAAACTCGGCGTTTTCCAACATTTTTTTAAAAATTACAACATGTACATTACCATCTCCATAAGGGCCTAAAATATATTCCAAACTGTGAAAATCTATCAGATCTGGCCCATAATATTTCACTCCAGCATCCAAGTCTGAATAGAAATAACGCCATTGTGGGTTTGAAGCAGAATTCCATAACTTAAGGTTATTGTAGGGCCAATCACGGTTATTTACATAAAGCTCCATGATGAAATAATCAACCATTGAATTTAAATCTAATCGTGCAGCTACCCAATCATAATTAGCCTGACTCTCCATATCATTGTCAACAACAAAATCTCGCAATTCTACAAAATCAGCAGAATCACCTGCGATAACATACAGCTCCTCCTCCTCTAAAAGATTCACCGTTTCAGGATCAATTCCATAATTGGTAGTAGGATAATACTTATCCAATTTTTCACGCATATTATGGATTCCCCAATACAAGCCATTAATGTAAACGACAACGGGCTGATAGCCCTGCGCCTCTACCTTTACTCCATGATCGCGCAACAACTTATGCAAAACACCATCTTTTAAATGAGTTCGGTTAAAATCACTTCCAGAATTACGAAGCAATAACCTTTTAAAATCACTTACCTCCTTATTGTCGAAGTAGGGATATGTAAAAGATTCTTTTTCATAACGGTTGTGTGCAACTAGGCGGAGAGATTTCATTGGGCGCGTAGATGATACCGTTCCGCCATGAATTTTAACACCACAATCTAATGATTCGTGCATAACCATTGCCGTATCAAAATATTCATAAAATGCATGAATTTCAATATCCTTCCAAAAATTAGCACCATAATACGGATATTCAGGTTCGGCATCTGGCCCTAAAACGTAAATACCGATTATTTCATCCAACAACTCTAGGCTGTCTAAATTAAGGTTAACGATTGGCAGATGATGGTTAACATCTACAAAGTAAGTACTAAAAGCCGCCCGGGAAGGTATTAACGAGTCTGCCACTGAAACGGCCCTAATACTACTCGTTTTTTGTAATACAATTGGTACTGAATATAAGTTCGCATCAATTGGATTGGTACCATTCAAAGAATAATAAATAGCCTCTGT
>CAKZPK010000101.1 GCA_937139035.1 uncultured Crocinitomix sp.
GTCATGTAATCCTGCTATGGGTGGAGTGGCAAAAGGACAAATTGTTCGAGAAATTGACGCTCTAGGCGGGGGATCAGGAATGGTCACTGATAAGTCTGCCATTCAATTCAAAATGCTGAATCTTTCAAAGGGTCCTGCAATGTGGTCGCCAAGAACACAAAATGACAGAATGCGTTTTGCAGAAGAATGGCGCATGTTGTTAGAACGAACAGAGAATGTTCATTTTTGGCAAGACATGGGCAATGGACTTATTGTTGAAGGTGGAAAGTTGAAAGGTGTGACCACTGTAATGGGTCAAAAGATTTTTTCAAAAGCTGTGGTTTTAACCAACGGAACCTTTTTAAATGGTTTAATTCATTTGGGTGAAAAGAACTTTAGAGGGGGTCGATCAGGTGAAGGAGCTAGTTATGGCATTACTGAACAATTGGTTGATTTAGGTTTTGAAACAGGTCGAATGAAAACAGGGACACCTCCACGTGTGGATGGCCGCTCTTTGGATTATTCTAAAATGGAAGAACAACCAGGTGATGAGAATCCACAAAAGTTTTCTTATTCAGAGGAAACAGAGCCGCTTCCAAAACAACGTAGTTGTTATATTACATATACCAATCAAGAAACGCATGACATTTTAAAAACAGGTTTTGATAGAAGCCCAATGTTTAATGGAGCGATTCAAGGAGCTGGTCCACGTTATTGTCCTTCTATTGAGGATAAGATTAATCGATTTGCTGAGCGTAATCGTCATCAAATTTTTGTGGAACCGGAAGGGTGGAATACTGTTGAGATTTATGTGAATGGTTTCAGTACATCTTTACCTGAAGAAGTGCAGCTAGAGGCTATGAAAACTATTCCTGGTTTTGCTGATGTTAAAATGTTCCGTCCAGGATATGCAATTGAATATGATTATTTCCCACCAACACAATTAAAGCATAGTTTAGAAACTAAGTTGGTAGAGAATTTATATTTTGCTGGTCAAATTAACGGAACAACAGGATACGAAGAAGCAGCCTCGCAAGGTTTAATGGCTGGAGTAAATGCGCATAATAAATTGAATAATAAAGTTGAGTTTATTTTGGGTAGATCTCAAGCTTATATTGGTGTGTTAATTGATGACCTTATTACAAAAGGTACAGATGAACCATATCGTATGTTTACCTCTAGAGCCGAGTATCGTATTTTATTAAGACAAGATAATGCTGATTTACGTTTAACAAAAATTGGTTATGAAATTGGTTTGGCAGGTCAAGAGAGACTAAGACGTGTAGAGGATAAGATTCAAAAGACGGAAGCAATTAAAGAGCTTTTAGCTAAAGCAAGTGTTTCACCTGATGAAATAAATACGTATTTGGCTTCGTTAAAATCGTCACCGATTAAACAAAAGGTAAAAGCAAACTCTATTTTAAGACGTCCACATATTACTTTGCAAGGCTTACGAAATTGCTCTGAATTTTTAGAAGAGAAAATTTCTGCCATTTGCGATTTAAAAGATGATGCTTTGGTTCAGGCTGAGGTTCAAATTAAATATGAAGGATATATTACTAGGGAAGAGGAGATGGCTAATAAAATGGATCGTTTGGAGAATGTAAAAATTCCACCGGATACAGATTATACATTATTATCGTCTTTGTCTGCAGAGGCGGTTGAAAAATTAACGGAAATTATGCCTGTCACAATTGGTCAGGCTGGACGTATTAGTGGAGTTTCTCCTTCTGATATTTCTATATTACTTGTTTATTTAGGAAGATAAATTATGAATGAAATTAAAAATTGTCCTGTTTGTAATGGCACGGAGTTTAAACCATTTTTGAGCGCCGTTGACTATACTGTATCGAATGATACTTTTAACATTGTGACTTGTGATGGTTGTGGTTTTCATTTTACAAATCCAATTCCACCAATTGAAAAAATTGGAGATTATTATAAGGCCGAGTCTTATGTGTCGCACTCTTCAACCAATAAAGGAATCATTAATAAGTTATATCAACGTGTTAGAAAATATACACTAAAGCAAAAAGTGAAGTTGGTAAAACGTGTTGGTAATGGTAAGGACACTTTAGATATTGGAGCAGGAACAGGGCACTTTTTAAATGCTTGTCAAAATGCAGGTTTTAATGCGCTAGGTTTAGAGCCTGATGCAGATGCTAGAAAATTTGCTGAAGAAAATTTTAAGGCGAATATTAAATCTTTAGATGAATTACATGGTTTACCAGATGCGTCAAGAGATGTAATTACTATGTGGCATGTTTTGGAGCATGTATATGATTTAAGAAAAGACTTAGATAAAATAACAAGTGTTTTGAAACCTGACGGACGTTTAATTGTTGCTGTACCTAATATGAATTCTTTTGATGCCAAAAATTATAAAGAATTTTGGGCAGCATATGATTTACCAATTCATTTATATCATTTCACGCCAGATGACATTAAACGTTTGTTTGCACAATACGATATGGAGTTGGAAGAAATGTTACCCATGAAATTTGATTCATATTATGTTTCTATGTTGAGTGAAAAATATAAAGGTGGAAATATTGTAAAAGCGTTTTGGAATGGATGGCGCTCCAATTTAAAGGCAAAAGAAGGGTCTTACTCTTCACAGATCTATATTTTAAAGAAAAAAGGCAATTAGAAGCGTTTTAAGCGCATTTTAGTCTTTCTTAAAGGCAATCTATAAGCATAGTTTGAGTTCGTTGAACTGGAGAGACGTGTTTTTTATCGCCTAAAAACCGTTTAAAGTGTTGTTTTTTAGGGTTTTAAGCTGTTTTTTGTCAAAACAACCATGATTTCAATCGAACTTTCCACTTTTTAGACTCTCGCTAAAATTTAATTTGGCACAAATTAGCATTGGAGAATTTTCAAAATAAATTTAGTGCGTAATTCATTACGGATTAAAATGAAATAATTCTATTCATATGTTTTGATGATCGCTTGAATGTTTTCAATTGCTTTTGGGTAAACTTCAATTCCATGACCATAACTTTCGACAGAAACTTTTTTCAAATTCTTTTGAAGGTGAGTTTTTGCATTGGCGACAGATTTTTGATAGGGGAGAAGAATGTCATATTTTCCAACAATTAAATAAGTAAGGACTTTCACCTCATTTAATTGATCTTTCATGTAATAAGGTTTTTGGGTATTGTCCTTATACTGGCTAATTGCAAGAAATAAATAATCGGTTAAATGTTGCTCGGCTTCTGCAGAAATCTTATAAGTTGGTTTGTGAAAAACGATCTTATCTAAAAAGGTAGAAATATTTCGTTTATTCGTTTTAAACATAGGTAAAAGGTTGTAATACAGGTTTTTAAATCCGAATGATATTGGTCTGAAACAACCTGGGTTTAAGAGTATTGCAGCTTTTATACGGTCAGGAATTACCAATGCTATTTTCATGCAAATTAAACCTCCAAAAGAAGCTCCGGCAATAAATGCTTTGTCTATTTTAAGTCCATCAAACACTTCCTTGCCCCATTCGCCATATTCAAGCGATTTGACAGCAGGTGTATTGCCCTGACTAAGGTTCGGTTGTCCGTTTGTTTCAACTAAAAATAGGCGATATGTTTTGGCTAAATTTGCCAGTCCTTTATCCAAATCCCAAATTAAGGCAGTGGTTCTGAACCCTGGAAAAATCACCAATGTTTCTCGGTCGGGTTGATCAGTATTTAATCCATAAACTTGTGTGTTTCCTAGGCTCGTTTGAATGGTTAATTTGTCATATTCATAACCATTCATTTGTTCTAATTGGGCAACCCAATTTTCAAAACCTGCCCTATTGTTTTTCGGATCCTTCCAAAATGATTTTCTGATTGGTTTCATAGCACACAGTATTTTTGGATTAAACTATTCTTCATCTCTTCCAGGTTAACCGCATTGTCCATTAATAAGGTTTCAAATACCAATCCGTCTAATATGGCAACTATAAATCGAGCTTCTGTTTGGCTGTTTTTTACACCAAGGCGTTGCAATGATTTTTCAAAGCGCGCTACTGATTGTTCATACTTTGCCACGGTTATTTTATTAATGAGTTCTATTTTTTGCTTGTGAAGGCCCATTTGAGCCAATAGCCGAATTTTTTCCCGTTCAGTATCTATGAGGTGGATAAAGTTGGTGATAGAGGCTCTAATGTTCTCTGAGGGATCTGTTGAGTCGTTGTCTGCTATTACTTCATCAATGGATGCAAAAGCGCCTTTAAGTACGTCCAATGCAAGTTCTTCTTTAGATTTAAAGTAATTGTAGAATAAACCGTCCGATACTTTGGCCTCTCTGGCTATTTTTCGAATGGATGTTTCAGCATATCCGTTGGCAGAAAAGAGTTTTAGTGCGGCGTTTAAAATGTTTTCTTTGCTAGACTTTCTTATTTCTTCAAATTGTTCGGTAGTTCTTGGACTCATCTTTGTTAATTGAACGTTTGTTCAAATATAATGATGATTTATAAATGAACGAGTGTTTAATTAAAAATATTATTATTAGTTAAGGCTTTGTGGGATATATATTTATTAAGCTATAAGTAGTTATTTATTCCTCTGCCATAATGATTTCATCAAGTATATCAGTGATTTTTTCATCCGATTATCTTATAGCTCGCAGGAGTTTCTCCCACTCTTTTAATTTATCTTTTTCGTATTATTCAAGCACATTATTTATGAATTAGTGCTTCTTTTAATGCCGCGTAGTTTTTATTAGTTTACTGTTCGGGTGAAACTTCTTCCAAGAGAACCAGTATTCATCTGAAAGATTAATTTTGATAAGGTCATAAATAATTTCTCCCTTTATATGTTTTCCCGTTAAATCCCAAATAGTTCCTGTTTTTAAGTCTTCAATGTGTCCTTGCTCATTAAAATGAAAATCTAAAACCTGATTATTTAGCTCATTTTTATACCCACTTACTGTACTTCCAATTTTGATTAAACTGAAATGTAGTTCTTTATTCACTAAAAAAGAGTTTAGTGGAATTTCAGATTTCAAGTATAAAACGCCGTAATCGTACAAACCAATTATATGTGTTTTTGATGGGTAAGTTGTGTTCTTATTAGACAGTCCTGGGGTTAATTCGGAGGTAGAGACCTTTTTCCAAAGGCCAGGAATAGGTAGATTAAAAGCTCTAAAATCACTTTTTTTAACCTCTGCTACTGAAGGGATCGGGGTCATGTTTTTAACCACTTTCCATGGTAAAATTTGAAAGGAAATCATACTTAATGAATGCGGATGTAGTTTTCCAACAACTGAATTGAATGTAGCTTGCTGAAAGAATGTGCCTGTTTTTTTATCTGCAACTATCATGTTAGCATTTTTAAAAGAAGCTACAAAAAGTGGTCCTATATCCGTAACGTCAAAGGGAATAATGCTTCTGCACATGGCACAATAAGTAAGGGATATAGTTTTGTCTTTAAATTGATCATTTACAATGTGATGATGAATGACATAGTTGAGTGGATAGGCTTTAGTTATTCCTTGATAATTAATAATAGCAATTTCACTTTCATCAGGTATAGGAAGAGTGGCTATTTCAGTTGTCATTCTAGGAAAGTAGACTGCTTTAAACCAATTAGATTGATGCGCCTTGTAGGTTATTAAAGTTGCAAGACCTATAAGAACCAATGGTGGTATAGAGGTTAACGGAATGTTACCTTTAGTACTCACTATCTGCCAGGTCAATGAGCCAATCAATATACTCCAGAGGATAGGTTTTCTGAAGTGGTAATGATAGTAAAGCAATTTAAGTGGGAATTTTTCTATCAAAGTAAAAACACCCCCGATTCCAATAATCAAAGAAAATAGTGCGATTATATAGAGTGCTATCATTTATCTTTTTTCTAAAAAGTCATAGAATATATCCTGCTCGATACTTGATGAAAATTTTTGATTACTAGGGAAAGACATCCATTTATCGGTTGTTTCTTTTGCTGATTTTGCATCAGTCCAGTCGATTAGCCAAGTAAATATTGTTGGGTCCTTAGGTGATTGATAAACTTCAAATTCCAATAATGAATTATTACTTGCGTTTTGCATTTCAGTCATTAAATTTTTATTCAATTCGATAGCACCATCTAAACAGTCCTCTTTAAATTTGAATACAGCTACTTCTTTACATTTCATAGTTTTATTTTTATATCCAGCATCCTTCAATAGTGATTTGATAGCTGAGATTAATAATCTCCTTAAATTTTTCTTTCATGAAGTTGTTTCACAACCTCTTGCTTATCCGCGAAGAATAAGTGTTTGTAATTTGGTAATAAAAGACAAGCTGCAATTTCTGAACCGTAAAGTTTTTCAATTTCTTGTGCTTTATCGTTCAATTGAATCGCCCACCCACCAACACAATGTCTATTGCCGTTATGCCAATTGTTAACATCTAATAACTCCTGATTATTCAATATTTTGTTCGCGATTTCTTGTATCAATTCCTGTTCATTTACAGTGCTCATGTTAAAGCCTACTTGTTTACTTATGAACGTCAAAACAGGTTCGCAGGTTGATTCAACAATAATGTTTGCCATTTCATGCAATTCCAAAGGCATAGTAATAAGCTGTAATGCAGCCCCATCTTTTTGATTGCTATATTTTAAAATATGCCACAAATCTTTTTGGGAAGGGTTGAATTTTAAAGACCATTCCGCCACTTCATTTTTTAATACGGAGCCCAACCTTATCAATATCCAAATTACTGAGCTCAACTCCGATTCGTCTGGAGTCATTTTCCGCATCAGCTCCCAAGCATCATTTACTCGAATTTCACTGCTAATAAAATCGATTAAGTCCGAAACACTTGGGTTATTATTTAAAACATATTCGGCTGTTTCGTTTCGTTTTTTCCCTGATTTTACGTAGTCTTTTATGAGATCACATAAGTCACTATTTGAAGTGTTTTGTTGGATCAAATAGTTCCATGCGGTATCATCAAAATCTGTTTCTTGAATAATATTGATGATTTCTTCGGTAGTAGGGGATTGTTGTATGAATTTTTCCCAGGCTTCTTCTTTAAAATTTGAATGTTTTATGATTTCGTGTAATTCATCAATACCCTGTTCATGCTTCAACATTTCTTTAGCCGCTTCATCACTAAGATTTGAGTAACGCACAATAGTATCCAGCTGGTCGTTGTTGGGGTTTTGCTTTAGCAGTAATTTTGCTGCCTCATCACTATTGTTGTTTTCGACAATACTTTCTAAAGTTTCCGCATCTAAGGAAAAGCCATTAATCAATAGCGTTTCCGCTTCTTTTTTAAACGATTTATCATCTGAATATTGCACGATATCCAACAAGTCGTCTTTGTTAGGCTGCAATTGTTTAAAATGTTCCCAGGCTTCTTTAGCAAATGGAGTCCCCATAATAACATCATTCAACTCGTCACAATTGGGGTCTAATGCTTTAAAATGTTCCCAGGCTTCTCTGTTTCCTTCAAGCTCTATAATATTTAGCAGGTAGCGTCTAAGCCTCTCCTTTACATTTTTTTCCATGATTTATATATATGGGTTGTTAAAACCTGCGCGTTCAACAGCATTCATTTCATTCCAATTTTTTATTCTTTTCCATTCTCTTTGGTGTGGGAGATAGGGCTCCAAATAATCATCAATATTACGATCATCTTCAGAATAAAAAGAATAATCCAAACAACGTCCACCTAACTCAAGTATGGTTTTAATAAGTGCTTGAAAGAAATACATGTTTTCAATTCTGATACCACATTCTAGATCAAAAGAATTAGTTTCGGGTTGCAAATACTCACCTAAGTATACGTTATCAAATTCTGCACACGAAAAATAAGTTCTCCTGTATATATGACGGTGTGGTCCTTTAACAGATTGTTCTATAGAGCGCAAAACATCTTCCTCATCAGTGATTAATTCATTTAATTGCAAACATGAGGTATACGACAAGTACAACCCTGTAATTTCTTCAAATTTTGCTTTGATTACGTTTACTTTTGGCAGTCCTTGCTTAAAGTAAAAGTGCTCTCTTTGAATCCCCATTTAATTAGTATTAATTTTTCTCTTTTATCAGTTGAATATGCACTGTTTAGCGTAGTTATTTCGCAATCCAATGCTCATATTTTTTTTCAATTGAATTTTTCATGTATTCGTTGAAATTAAACAATAAAATTTCAACCTCTGTTTTAAAATACTCAATTGCTAGCCCATCTATAATATGAATATCTTTCGTTATTTTATCCAAGTTTATAAAGAACTGTTGGCTACCAATATCATCAATTGATAAACCCCCATAATCATAAATTCTTTTTAGTGAATTAAAATCTGCAGACAATAAGTCTTCAATATATTTTAGTTCTTTTCCAGTAATTTTTCCGTTTTCAATTAAAGTGTCAGAATTATTCTTTGTAAGCGTGTTATGCTGAAATGCAAGCAATTCTAACACATAATTGTATTCATAATCAATAACAAATTCTGCGCTTAAAAGACGGTTTGAAAACCCATCAGATTTGGAATACGCAAATAGATATTTTTCATCTAATAGTATGCGGTTACGCTCTTCGCTAAATCTTCTAAACTGTTCCAATTTTATGTATTGTTTGCAATGTTTGAATAAAATTAGCCATTTATGGCAAACTGCTTAGTTATGGTATGAGTAGTTTTCTCTCACAAAGAATCTGTAACTCAATTCCAGATGCTCTTCCCGAAAAAACACTTGTTTAATTCAATCCGTAATTAGCACGCATTATATAATGACATTTTTAGGTGAAATTTATAACAAACAAATTAACCTAATAATGATAACTATGAAAAACGAACAACAGGCAGGTGCACTAAACCTGGAAAACACAGATGCTTTACAAATGGGATTTTGGGTACCAAATCGTATTTGGGCAACGGCAAAATTTTTGATTCCCTTGCGAAAAGAATTAGAAGAAAGACGAAAGTTGGGTACCTTAACGCCACTTATTCCAGAAATGGTTGCTTTTAAACATTGGGTAACCAGCCATAGCGTTTATCGGATGTGGATAAACACTATGATTGATGAAGCAAACGAATATGTGCACAATGCCAGCTTAAAGGATAAGATTGAAATAGTAATTGACGGAGATGCACTTTATATTGGTGGTTATGATGAGTTTTTTGAATTGCTAAATGAAATCATTACAACGTCACCTTCATTTAACAACACTGTAATGGTTGGAACGCCAATGAATGGACTTTTAGCAGTGTCTATGGCAACCAAGTCGGGCTTAGCCTTATTTCATGACACTACATTCAACCAAGAGTTTAAAAAGGTCTTAAACACATGGAATACTTTTCTTAAGAGCAGTGATTCTTTGGACAAACTAGACATTACACAGCCGGATAAACCAGGGTCATGGATTTCGGACGCTGCAAAAAAAGCGGGTGTTTGGCATGAAATGAAGCATGATCCAAAAGCGCCAGGATATGGTTTTGACTCTTGGAACTCCTTTTTTATTCGAGAGTTTATAAAGGGTGCTCGCCCTTTTCATGGTACTGAAAATGACATTTGCATTGGATGTGAAACAACACCTTGGAAATACGAAAATAATGTTTCTTACGAAACAGGTTTTTGGGTAAAAGACATGCCTTATTCACTGCTTGATCTTTTTGGAGGAAGAAAAGAATTAGCAGACCGTTTTAAAGGTGGTCAGATCTATCAAGGGTTTTTATCTGCTACGCATTACCACCGTTGGAATGCGCCATTGGATGGCAAATTAGTTCGCTCGTGGGTAGAACCTGGAACTTATTTTGCACAAAGTCCATCTCAAAAAGAAGGCGAATCAACCTGGCAAGGAACAGATTCACAGCCTTACCTTGGGCATGTTGCTACAAGAGCTGTTTTTATATTTGAGCACCCTGTTTGTGGCTATATTGCTATGATTTGCATTGGAATGGTAGAAGTATCAACTTGTGTTATTCTTCCTGAATTTTTAGTTGATGAAGGTGCAGCTCCTGTAACAATTACAAAAGGTCAAGGAATCGGTAATTTTGAGTTTGGTGGATCGACACATATGATGATTTTCCAGAAAGACAAAGTAGAATTGGAAACATGGGCTACAAATATCACTCATGATGAAAATACCCCACCAACAAAGATGGGAACTATTATAGCAAAGCCTAAATAGGTTTATAAGCAGTATAAAATTGAAAGTCCGACAGCTTTAAATAGTGTCGGGCTTTTTTTATGTTTTATAATTTGCACAAAATTGTGGTTGGGCATGAGGTTATATACAGTTAAATCAATGATTTATATGCGAGAATCTTTTCTTGAACAATAGTTGCTCTAAAAATATTAATTTGTAAGTTATATGAAGTCAATTTTGGTCTTTCTGCTATTGTATTCTGGTTTTTTGTTTGGACAAGAACGTGATAGTATTGTCGTCGTTTACCATATTTCTGACCAAAAAGGATTTGCAGTTCAGGGCGCAGTGGCAACAATCTTTCAGGAAAATTCTAATTATGAAATCGTTTCAAATGAGCAAGGAGAAGCATTTTGTAATGTAGCGAGATTTGGAGAAATAAAAACCACATTCATACATTCCGACTATTCAAAATTGACAACCATAGAGCAGATTTATAAAACCACCCAATTAGATACAATTCATTTTGAAGTTAAATTAACCTCCATTAAGAGTTTGAATCTTGCGGAAATAGTCATTTTAGCACCTGGTGTTCCAGAAATAGTATATAGTTCTAGTAAAAATAGCGTTCATGATTTTCAGATCATTGACGATAATAATATCATATTACTCACTTATCCGAAGCAATTAAAAAAAGGCAGTCAGCTTTTGCTATACGATATGTACAATAAAGCTAAAGATTCAGTTTTAGTAGCGGAAGAGGCTGTTGATTTAACACGGGATTATTTGGGGCGCGTATATCTTATTCATACCCAAGGGTGCAAGCAAATCCTTATTAAAGGTAATTCCATTGAAATGATTGATGTCAATCGACATTATTTAGAAAGAAACATTATGCCAGTAATAGGAACAGCCAATAATAAACTGTACTTCTCAACTTATGACCCGTTATACCCTGCTTTTGATTATTATTTTTATGATGAAAAGGACTCCGTTTATGAAAAATTTGCATCTGTTTGTGATAATGTAATGCTGGCTCAATATCGATCAGAATTTCGATTTGCAGATTTAAAAGATCCAGTTGTAAGAAGAAGAAGAGTCATTGCAAAAAACTATGAATTAGAGACTGGAGTTGATGCGGAAGTTTATTACGGAAGAAAGTATTTTACAAGTACGGAATTCTATGAATCGCCTTTTGCACCTATGTTTCAGATAAGAGATTCCTTGTATTTGTTTGACTATCACAGTGATTCTTTGAAGGTATATAATACGGAAGGAAAAATACAACATGAGGTACAAATTACCCATGATTATAATGGACATAAACTCGGCTGGCAAAAGAAACTTCTTCACGATCGGGTAGAGAACAAAATATATGCATTATTTGAAAGAGGCGGGTTTTACTATTTGCATAAAGTGAATTTGATAAGCGGAGAGCTTTCGAAGCCGATTAAACTAAATCACAGGTACACAGAAGAGGTTCAAGTGTATAATGGCTTTATTTATTACGTCTATAGACCTTTTGAATCGTATCAGAAAAAGTATTTCTGGAGGGAAAAGATACCGAGTTAAGTAACGTGTTTTTTTCGTTATACTTTTGTTTACCAAATATTCAATCGTTTATATCACTGGATATCTGACAAAGTTTGAAGGTTGAGTCCATCAATCACAGTTGTTTGTTTTTTTATCTTTTTCAATACATCAATTGCATTATTTTCAGAAATAAAAGTGTGAACGTAGGGAGCAGTGGTCATAATAAGAATATCTATAATATCTGATTGTTCGATTTTCCGTTTTTCATCTGAAAAGAACTTATAAAAAATAGCATGTGCTAAAACATCTAAAGACTTCATTCGTTTCAGTTTTTTCTTATCAACTGGAACATTTTGACCATTCATAAACCGATATTTTAGTTCGTACCTCATAAATGTTCGAACGAAATCACCTTTCTTGTTTTTGATATAGTCCTTATTAATGTGTCCAAATTCAGGCTTGTCCAAAATTGATATAGCTTCGTTGTAAAAATCTGTTGTGTAACGTTCAACATTTGCAAATGAATCTTTTACTTCGGGCTTCTCCAAAAGAAGGTCAAGCGAATTTGGATTAAGTGCTTTACCTTCAACTTTTATTCCTTGAGGAGAAAGGAGAATTGGATTCACAAAAGTGATATCACCAGCAATAAGGTCTATTTCTCTCACCCCTAAAGGGAAATATGAAATTACTAAAACACATGGGTAAATTGAGTAGAACCTTTTGAAGTCCTTGTATAGAGTTTCGTTTCTAGCGATTTCATACAATGTATATGTACTAAAACAAAGAAGGTACTTTTCATTGATAGGATATTTTGCAATAAACTTGTTAATCAAATCACCTTTCTTACAAATGTTGCTAATAACATTTGTGTCGAGATAAACCAATTTATGTTGTCTATATATGCTGTTTAATCCTATCATAATGTCTGTGTGATTTTGCAAATAATGAAATTTGCATGTTTTGGGCAATGTTGATAAAATTAATAATTAATTTGCCAAAGGCGAATCAATAAAAACAATTCAATTAAGCCTTGCACAAGTCAAATCGTAATCTTTAAATTACCCACATCATGGGCGAAATCGATTTCATTCATTCTCACGTTTCTTAGGCGTAATCGTCAATTTACCTTTCTGCTGTTTTACCATTACCTCACCACCCAATTCAAAACGTCTGTGTAGTTTTTTGAAACAAAAGTTTATAATTTCTACATTTATGTACTCAAAACACCCATAAAACATGACAAGTTTAGGATTGTATTTAACAAAAAAATCGATTAACAAGGCAGAAGTTGCAAGACGAACTGGAATCAGTAAGTCAAGATTAAGTCAGTTGAGTTCAAATGAAACAACAAAGCTTAGAGCAGATGAATTATATTTAACTGCCTTAGCGATTGATGTTGATCCTTGTGAAGTTTTGAAGGAAGTTTGTGGGGATGTAAAACTTCGCAATTAGTCGATATGATACTATTTTATTGACGGTGATTTTGAAACCTAATGATCATTTTTTACGTAGTTTAGAAGACGATTATACAATTCGTTGAACCCAAAACTTTGTAATATGTGCCCAATACCAGATTTTGATCATAATCATGTAATGCCCCCTCATTTAGGAAGTCCAGTAGATAAATCTCAATTGTCACCATATCAATGTTCGATTTTAGAATTATGTCATAAATTTTCGACATCCCCCGAAAGAATTGAGATATTAAAAGGTTTGGTTTCATTTCGACAAAAAATGAATGTAAATGGTATCGTTTTTGGTTTTCAATGGTTGGATGGAAGCTTTCTAGAAGATATCGAAATTTTGGAAAAGAGAGCACCAAGAGATTTGGATATACTAACATATTATCGTAACTTAAATAGTGAAAAGCAAGCTGATATAAGGATTAACTTCCCAGAGTTTGCAAATTCGTCATTGTCAAAAGCGAGCTTTTTATTAGATCATTACCCTATTGATTACGCTTTTCAACCAGAACTAACGGTCGAACTTACTCGATATTGGTTACAGTTGTTCACGCACAATCGAAATAATGTATGGAAGGGAATGCTTCGTTTGGCAATAAACACACCAATAGACGATCAATATGCTATGGATTATTTAAATTCGCTTTAGGATGAGTTTATTTAGAGATAAAGAACAATTAAAAATTCAGATAATTGAAACTGAACATATGCTCGATTTAGTTTCTGATCATCCTCTAATGTCTGAAAGTTTGCGTGAAAGGTTATCTAATTTAAGACAAAAGATAGAATCTCTTCCTGATGAAATTATTGAGGCAAAAATTCAGATGTTGTTTAGTGGAAATGCAGTTAGCGGATCCATTGGTATTAAATCAGAATTTCTTTCAAAAGCATTGAAACCTTTTCAAGAAATGATTAAAACGCAAGCTGCGATTGTACGATATGGACGGGTTGGAGCTCGAGGTAAAGCTAAAAAAGGTCCAAATACGGATTTATTCCTTACTGCATTGCCAGTAGGGTCATTTGGAGTTGAGCTAAGTCAATTAGAAGGAGATGAAGAATTATTCGAAACAGAAGAAGTATCTGAAGCTCTTAAAGGAATAGTCAAGTTAATTCAACACTCTTCCATTGATGATCAAACTTTCGAAACGGCAATAGATGATGCACCAGAGAGGATTTTTACAAATCTCAAGAAGTTTTTAAAAGAAGTTGCTGAGGAGAATTCCATTCTTAAAATGGTTTGTGGCGAACTAGGCGTAGAAATTACAAGTGAAAATATTTTGAACGCTTATAATAGAGTAAACGATACCTCAAAGGAAGATTCTGATCTTGTCGTAAAAGGTGTTTTCAGAGGTATTTTACTTGATTCTGGGAGATTTGAAGTTCAAGATGAAGAGGGGCAGAAATTGTCAGGATTTATAAGTAAAGAATTACAAGAAGATGTCTTGGTTAATTATGATCAAGAGTTTCTTAATTCTAGTTGCGAAATTCATTTAAAAGTACACACGACAACATTTAAAAGCGGTAAACAAAAAATTGAATACGAACTTTTAGAAATTTCTGCTGTGGCTTAAATACTATTTTGTTCAGTATAATTACGTTCAATCAAATTGTTAGACTTGAATTGTTTTATTGAATAATAATTTTCCTCATCAATAATATCATATCCATATGATTGGTACTCCTCACTGTCAATATCATAAATTCTATCGCTCATAGTTGTTTTGGGTAATAAAGCATAACGTTTGAATAAAGACTATAGTCTTTATTCCTTTTATAAGTGTAAACGCTACAAAACTTTAATGGAAAACATCAAATGTTTGGGCAAATGACACTTTTATAAAGATAAGTAATACTTTGAATAATTATCTGCTATTGCTTAGCCTTTCTATTTCTTTTCTTGCTCTTTTTCTGCCCCAATACTTATTCAACGCATGTATTAACCCGCCGTGCTCCCAATTAACGTCAAACTTTTCATTCTTTTTGTAGGGAGGATTAGCAACTTTGCAGTGTAGCATGGGAGGCCTGTTTATAGCTGCTTGTTGGGGTTCTTGAACTAAGGATGATTTTGGATAATAGCGAATGTCTATAATTGTATTATTCTTATTGGCTTTGTAGATGTATAAGTTGATATCATAAAGGTTGTCATAGAGTGAGAGGAGTTGGTTTATTGCCTGATCAAAAGACATTGGAATCATTCTATCATTCAATTTTTTCCGGATTTTTGCTTCATTTTTAAAATCGGTTGTGGTGTTTGGAATTTCTGAAACAATATAGACCAAGTTTTCGGACAATTTATTCCAGCATGAATCACGTGCTATTTCAAGTAGTTTAGGAACTGCTTGTTGAATTTCTTCTTTAAGTGTTTCTTTGGTCATTAAGAAATTAGAATGAATATTGAGATTAGCGTTGCAATACTTGCGACTGTTGTGAACACACCCAGTTTTTTTGATTTTGACCACCCTGCTAAAGCAATAATAACAAGCAATGAAACAACACCTAAAAAGAAAGTTAATGTTCCTAATAAGCGTTCAGATCTAAAATCCGTTTCAGTTATTTGAATAGGGTAGCCTTCTGTCGTTTTTAAAATTACGGATGTCATTGCAAAAACGGTTATCAAAAACAAACATGCTGCAATGGTTGAAGCTACCATTATGGTTTTTGACAATTTTGTATTGAGTTCAGAAACCAACATGTTGGCTATAATAGCAATAGTAAATCCACCAAGTAGTGAGCTTATTGTTACTGTTTGACTTGCCAGTTTATTCCAATATTCAAATGTAATTTCAAGCATATATATTCGGTTAGTATTCTAGGTTTTCAGATGTACCACTAATTGCCGGTTTAATTCCTAAAGGTAAATTGTCTTTCACCATTTTTATTGCTTCGCTAGCATTACCAACTCCTATTGTTTCGTTTTCAGAAGTTCGCACTTCGTAATTGTTTTTAGAAACTGGAACTACAATTGGTGTGTCATTAGTGTATGGGTAACCTGTGCATCTACTTAAACATAATCGTCTTAGACTAGTATAAGGAAAAAGTGCTCCAATGATTTTATCCTGAATAGCTAATGCAATAAACTCTTTTAGTGCAGTTTGGTGAGTGCTATTTAATAAATGGTTCCAGGCATATTCAACCGCACTATTTTTATCAAATGATTCCGCTTTTTCCTTTGGTTTTACGAAGTCATATTCTTGCGACAAATCAGAGGTGGTTAATTCAGAATTTAACCATTTTTGAATTGATTTTGCTAGAGAGTTGAGGTTGTCGGTTGAGCCATTGGCTAAACATGCGCCACCTTT
>CAKZPK010000102.1 GCA_937139035.1 uncultured Crocinitomix sp.
AAATTACCATCTCTGTAAGTTCCATTCCATCCGTAACTCGCATCAAATGATTCGAATAAAATTTCTCCCCATCTGTTATAGATAATTAAGTGATAATCGTAAGGATCATAACCTGATGTCATTACAGGTTTAAACTCCTCATTAAAATCATCTCCATCTGGTGTAAACACATTAGGAATAAAGAAAGTAATTACATCATCTATTGTTATGTTAGCATATGCAGTGTCAGCACATCCAATATCATTACTTGCGACCAATCTTACTTCATAAGTTAGATTAGGAGTTAAAGGAAATACATGACTCGGCTCAAATTCGTTAGAATACGCGGTTCCATCTCCAAAGCTCCATTCATAAATATCTGCAAAAAGAGAAGCATTATCAAATTCTACTTCTGTATCTTCAATATTAACTGGAATATTTATAGGGCTAAAAAATGCCTCCGGTTGTTTAACTACTCTAATATAATCTGCATAGGTTGATGATGCTCCACAAACTGCGCTTGATTGTACATTTAAAGTAATATCAAAATCACCTACTGCAGTATATAAATGTGTCACAGTGCCACAATCAGATGTTGATCCTCCATCACCAAAGTCCCAAATACAAGAAACGCCTGGTAAATCAGTCAAGTTTGTAAATGTTACCAATAATGGATCACATCCTTCTAAAATGTCTGCTTCAAAAGCTACATTAGGTAAAGGTTCTACCTCTATATCAATATTACCAGTACTAATACAACCGTTTACATCTGTAGCAGTTACAATGTAAGTATCTATTCCTAAACCAGGTGTAAATGGTGTAGCATTGGTTATTGGATGATCCCAAACATACATCCCTCCTCCACCTGCTCCTGACGCAGTTAATGTCATATTATCTCCTAAACAGATTACTGCAGGACTAGGATCTGATACAATTGCAACAATTGGTTCGGCATTTACAGTAATCGTAAAATCCGCCACATCATCAATACATGGTAAAACAACTGGGAACGTATAAGTAAATGTATAAACTCCACCTGGTAAACCAGAAGCATCAAAGACTCCTGTTACAGGATCAAAAGCACCAGAAGCACTTGTTTCAGCCCAATTCCCTCCAGGGTCCGCACCAACTAATAACGTATTTAAATCCAACATGAAACCCGCACTATTACAAATTTCTGCTGTATTATCTTCTCCTGCAGATCCTCCTGGACCAACATTTACAGTAAAAGTAGCCACTGTGGCAACACCACCGCATCCTATTACTTCATACTCAAAAGTATAAACTCCTTCACCGGCAGCACCGGCATCAAACTGTGTAGTTATTGGATCAAAGACCCCACTTGCAGTTGTTTCTGTCCAAGTTCCTCCTGGCTCTGCATCACCCGATAATAAATCTGAAAGTGTTACAATTCCTGTACAAACTACAGTTGCATTATCATCACCTGCAGTTCCGTCTAATTCAACAGTAATAGTAAATGTCGCCATATCAACAACTCCTCCACAACCAACTACCTCATATTCAAAAGTGTAAACACCCACGCCTGCAGTCCCGGCATCAAATTCCGTTGTTAAAGGATCAAAAGCCCCACTACCAGTTGTTTCTGTCCAAGTTCCGCCTGCCTCTGCATCTACCGATAACAAATCTTCAAGAACAAAGATACCTCCACATACCGTAGCTGCATTGTCGTCTCCCGCATTTGCATCAGTTGAAGGACATGCAATAACCCAACCTGATGAGCAACCTGTATTTAGTAAAGTAACAGTTGTAAATGGCAAAGTAGATTCAACAGTTAAAAAAACATCTCCATAAGAACCTCCGCACAAGTATGGCCCTATAACGTCACCAGCTACTCCAACACCGTCTCCAGTTAAAGTCATAACTCCACCACCATCAATGCTGATTGTCGCAAAATCATCTGTATTTACGGCAGTATAAGCCAATGTCATAGATAAAGTTGGTGCTACTGCTGTAGACACAATTGTTCCTGTACAGCCAAATCCTGACCAAGGTCCATCTGCTCCCGTACCCTCGCAAATTGCGCAATCAGGATCGCTAGACAGAATATAGGGAGAAGACGCATCTCCAACTGATGTATATTCAGCACATACAGGTTGCGCAAAGGCACCTGGAGCGATAAATAATAAAAGATAAATTAATTTTTTCATAGGATAATTAAATTCAGTTTTGCTCATAAGATTTATTTATAAGCCCACTCGTGTTCTTTGGTTATCGTATGTGTACAACCTGAAGCCGTAGTAACTTTAAGTGTAATTGTATAAACTTTCTGTTCTGCAAACATCACCTTTGGGTTTTGTTCTGTAGATGTTTCTCCATTTCCAAAATCCCATTGCCACGCAGTAATTTCTTCACTAGACACTGAAGCGTCTTCAAAATAAGTTACGGCTGCTGCCAACATATTTTTTGCATTGAAATTAGCAACTGGGCCTTCGATACCTGAAAGGTCATGCTCGTAAGAAGTTTCTTCATCACCAGTTTTTAGAGTTACGCTATAAACGCCTTTTCCGTGAACTACACAATTTATTGTTGGTGTAGTTTCTTCTGGCAACAATTCACCATTTTTATACCATCCCACTACTGTTGCTCCGTCAACTAAGTTGGCCGTGATTTGTAGGTCACCATCACACCAAGTTCCTGACTCTTCTAATGTTTCTTGTCCAAAGCTAATTGTGAATAGGCTTAGAAAAAAAACGGTTACTATAAATTTCATATTTAATTTCATGTTAAAGTATCAATATTCAAACGTGTTAAAAACCACAAGGTTGTCTTTAAGGTGAATAGATTTTACACCAATATTAAGATCGAAATTAGATTGCAAGAAACATGCCGTGATTAAAGCTCTATTTCTTCACTCTTTTTTGATGTTTTTGTTTTGCGAACAGATTTAATTACAATACCAGAACCGACTGTAATTAACAAAAGAATTCCTGCAGAAATTGGCACCCATGAAGGAACTGGAATTGGATCTCCAGCCGCGTAAGAATGTAAGCCGCTCAAGTAAAAATTCACTCCAAAAAATGTCATGATGATACTGCTATAAGCCCATAGCGAAGCTACATTGAATGCAAACTGACTTTTTAAGCCTGGAATAAATCTAAAATGTAATACAATAGCATAAAGTAAAACTGATGCTAAAGCCCAAGTTTCTTTTGCATCCCATCCCCAATAACGTCCCCAACTCTCATTGGCCCAAATCCCTCCTAGAAAGGTTCCAACCGTAAGCATGAATAGGCCAATTATAATGACCATTTCAGAAATATGAGTTAATTGCTTTGTAGTTAAAAATAGACGCTTTTGGTTATTAACGTTTACAAATAAATTCATGATTAATATGATTAATCCAAGTATTGCACCTAAGCCCAAGAACCCGTAACTACCCGTAATAACAGCCACATGAATCATTAACCAATAAGATTTTAAAACAGGAACTAGTTGGGTCATTTCTGGATCTAATGCATTCATATGCGCCACAAATAACAACAGCCAAACAAGCACGCCTGCCGCCCCCAAAACTATAGGGAACATTCGATACAATGCCACCCCAAGAAGTGCCACAATAAAAGCAATAAAAACTACCGCCTCATAACCATTACTCCATGGTGCATGATCTGACAAATACCAACGAATACCTAAACCGCTACCGTGCGCCACTGTCATGATGAAGAATGTCACAAATGCAATGCGCATTCCCCACTTAATACTAAAATCAGGCTTGAAAATAGAAATGAACGCCATGATCAAAACCAATAGCCCCACGATCAAATACATATTCATTAAACGTTTAAAAACGTCCATTTTATTATAGGTAATCTCTAACTCAACGGTTCCTTTACTTGGAATTGTATTTGGATCAGCAATTCGACGTTGAAACATATCAATTAAATCAACGACCTTATCTGCTTGCGACCAATCTCCGGACTTATGAGCCTCTTGAACTGTTGTATTATATAACGGCACAATAGAATTCATGAAATCAGCATCTTCTCCAATAAATGGGTGAGTTTCGTCAAATGGTGAATACCAATTTTGATTAGGATCATTTGGTAATGGAATAATTTTTAAATAAGCGCCCGTAAAAACACCGAACAATAAATTTACGCGTTCATCTGTTTTCAGCACATCTTTATCAAACTGAGAACGTTCTGCCGGCTTTTTTCTTCGTGCTTCATCAGCCTCATTGACTAATAGATATTGAAAATCAAATGAGAAAAAATCTACAAATGAAGCATACTTCCCTTCAATATTGAGTTTTTTCCGCAAAGCACTTCCTGAAACGTAAATAAACGGCTCCATATTCCAAGCCATTGAATTGGTATGGATCCCTAAAAATACCTGCACGGCACTTTGCCCATTATAAGTAGATTGGCGGCTTACTTTTTTTAGTAAATCATTCGCTAATGTGTGCACAGGTTCAAATCTTCCACGTTGGTTCTGAACAACTAGGCGTCCATATTTTTCCGCATGTGTAAAATCTACTGCTGGGTTTTCTCCATTAAACTCGTTAAAAATTTCATTACTCGCTGCACTTCCCTCGTCCTGAGCATAGGTTGTAGTTCCAATCAATCCACCAAATAAAACCAATAAGGCTAGCAAGTCTGCTCGTTTCTGGCTAATTGCAATTGATTTTTTAATTAAAGTTCTAAATCGCCCTTGCGGAGAAAACAAACTAATAATAAACCCAAGTGTTAAAAGCAAATATCCCAAATAAGTAATGTTTGTTCCAGGTGCATCATAATTCACAGATAGTATTGTACCTAATTCATCTTTATCATAAGACGATTGAAAGAAACGATAACCTTGATAATCCAACACGTTATTCATATAAACATGATGTTTTTCTTCCAGATTTGCTTCAGGATCAACCAATGTTACACGACTTGAATAAGACGAAGGTTGATTAGTACCAGGATAGCGTTCTAATTCAAAATCATCCAAATAAATCCAAAATGGAAGTTCAACCAAATCTGATCCATATGCCAATTCATAATACAAATTACCCAATTGAAATTTCACTAAGCTTGGATACATTCCTTTACCTCCTCTGAGTACTACCTCCTGAGATAAACCACCTTGACTAGCTCTTACTGTTACGGCTTTTACTTCTTTTGAAACCTCTTCACTTTCGATTAATTCAACCGCCGCACTTTTATAATACGCATTAAATACAAACTGGAAATCTCCTACTGAATATAAGCGCTTTGTATTAAACTTTTGAATGCTATCTCTATTAACAACCCCTTCTGACTTATCAGACATTTGGAAATAACCTAAATCGTAAGGAGTTTTGACATAAATTCCAGAATCTGTTTCGAATATGGAAACTGCATCTGTATGTTCGTTATTATTAAAAGCAATTTTTAAACCACCATCTTCTAGTAAATCTCCTGATTTAAGATAATTATACTGACGCCCATTTGTACCGACAGTTACTAGTTCTAAATAAGGGTCTCCTTTTACAGCTCCTGTTTGTATTAGAGTATCTTTTACTTTCTCTTTTAACTCTACAAATTCAATCGAAATAGGATCATTTTCACCAGGAAACTCAAAGGAATGATTGAAATAATTATCCGTATATCCGTCTAAAATAACCGGCATGTCATAAGCATATTGTTGCTCCATATCATGCACTTTCATTTGAATGTAGGTTTCGTAACTGATAATAATGTTAGATGAACCGCCTTCTCTAATTTGCATGGCTCCCTCAAATCCAATTAAGCGAGTTACCCATGCACCAATTACAATTACTAAAAATGCTACGTGAAAAACTAAAGAACCGAGCTTTTTCCATTGGAATAACTTATATCTGAATAAATTAAAGCATAATGAAAGAAATAAATATCCTAAAACAAACTCAAACCACTTTGCTTTATAAACCCACTTTTGTGCAACGGGTGTTCCAAAATCATTTTCAATAAAGGTGGCATATCCTATTGCAATAAAAAATGCAAATAAAAATAGCACCATTAGCGGCATTGAGAATACTTTATTAAAAACACGATTCATAGCGATAATTTTAGCCAATTATGTAGCGTGCAAATTTAACTTGAATTTTAATACATTGGGATAATAATCTCCAATAATCAAGCATAGAAACAACGAAAACCGATAGAAAGTTCACGAAACTCGGTGAAGTTTCAACAAGAAAATGATTTTCCCATTCAAATAACGAAAGCACCAATGCTCCTTTTTTTTCTGCAAATTGCCGATATTGTTGTATCTTAGGTTGCTCAAACCCAAAAACATGTTATTAAATACGGAAAAAGTATATTTCCTCTCTGTGAGGGATGAAGTATTGCGCAAAGACCCTAAAAAAAGTACAAGAGGCAATGCCGTTAACCACCTTATTCTTGGTGATGTTTTACATTATTTAGATGAAACAGATGGTGAATGGGCAAAATTTCATTGCCGTCGTTCAAGCGGTTGGTTAAAAACGGAGTGGATTACTGATCAACGATTATTAGAGGTTAATTTTGTTGATATTGGCCAAGGAGATGGCTGCCATGTTGTAACTCCTGATGATGAGATTTTGCTTATAGATGCTGGTGAAGGACTGGGCTTTGATGGGAAAGGAGCTGATAATATGCTACGCTTTATGAATTGGCGCTATAATTTAAGAAACCGTAAGGTGGTAGATGTGGATGGCGTTACAAAGCAAACTCCTGACGCTATGGAACCCATAAAAGTAAATTATGCCATAATTTCTCATCCTGATTTAGATCATTATTATGGTTTCTATAATTTGTTCAAAAACCCTAAAATCGACTTTGCTAATGTTTGTCACAATGGAATTATTGAACGCTCAATTCGAGATGGATCGTCCTCTACCTGGATGTATGATTTTGGAAGAAAAGTTCCACCACTCCCATATAAACGGAAATATCATTTATGGGACACTGTTTTGAGCCATCAAGAAACCATTAATTTGATTGAAGCCCAAAGTACTTCAACCAAATACTATATGAAAACTTTAGTAGCAGCTTATGAAAATAATCCCAATGTTAAATTCGATTTTTTGTCTCAATCAAAACAATACTTAGACCATTTTAATGCAAACAACCCATTACAGCTAGAAATACTTGGTCCATTAACTGAACCGGTAGAGTTTGAAGGAAAAACTCGTCAATGTGTTGTTAAACTTGGTAATGAATCTAAAACCAAAAACGGACATTCCATTGTGTTTCAATTACGATTTGGAAAGGTTAAAATGATATTGGGCGGTGACTTAAATACGGAGTCGCAAGATTATTTAGCACAGTTTTATTCTGGTGTAGAAACGAAATTAAGTGATTTAGAAAAAGACATTAAAGCGATAAAAACGAAACTTGTAAGTGCCACTAACCTGACCTTATCAGCCCGCCAAGATTTGGAACAAGATTTAGATGAAAAAACAAAACTCCAAGAATTAATTATTTCAAAAACGAAACGAAAGTTTGGAACAGACATAGCTAAAGCATGTCACCATGGGTCAAGTGATGTATTGGATTCTTTTTTGCGGGCTATCAATCCACTGGCAACAGTTATTTCAAGTGGAGACAATGAGTCACATTCGCACCCTAGACCAGATGCTTTGGGTGCATACGGAAAATCAAGCCGTGGCGAACGCCCATTAATCTTTAGTACCGAATTGGCACGCTCAACCAACGAATTTTCTTACCCAATTAAATTTTATTCTGTCCTTAAAAAGCTTGAAGAACGCATGAATGAAATGACAAGAGCTAAAGACAAAGAGATTTACCGTTTGCGTATGGAAAATTTACGTGACAGCAATGTTGCTCGCTATGGTATGATTACCGTTAGAACAGACGGTGAGCAAGTCATTGTTGCTCAAAAACTGGAGCGCCCTCGTGGATCAAATAAAAAATGGGATATTTATGAATTAAAGTGGAATGAAAAAATGCAAGCGTATGAAACTTAGTTCTGCTTTTTCAAATAAATCTCTTTACTTTGCCTCATGTTTAAACGCCTGCATCCAACTGTAAAAATCATTTTACTCTTGCTTTTTGGTATTCTTTGCATCATTTTCCCTCTCTACATTTTAGATCATGAAGGAATGCAACGAATTATCGAGGTTATGGATCGAAGTTCTAGAGGTTATGATTTATATGCCCTTTGTGTATATGCGGTGGTTTGGTATGTTCCGTTAATTATTGGTACATGCCTTTTGACTTTTATTCCGATAGGTTTGTTGATTGTTTTTATCAAAAACAAGAAAAAGGTAGAAAAACAAGACGACTATTTCACGGGCCACTAACCTATTTTTTCAACTTCCTCTTTAAGAGCTCTATTCATCTCTTGAAACTCTTTTTTAACCTCAGTATCCAACTTTTTTCTTAATAGACGAACCAAAATTCCACTAAAATTTTCGCCATGAACAAATGTAGTAGTACCATTCTCATTTGCTATTAACTGAAAATAATGTTCCCCATCAAACAATCCTTTGATCAGCAACTTCCCTTTCCAGCGTAACTCTTGATCTTGGTCAAACTTTAGTACTTGTGGTTTAAATTTCATTGTATTTAAATCCACGTAGATGATTTCCCCAACCTCAACCTTGCCTGTTAATGAGGCTATAAAAGGATTCCATTTTGGATAATTCTTAAAGTCTGAAAATACGCGCCAAACTTTTGCGGGGCTTGCGTCAATTTCTATTGTTGTTTCAATTTGATATTTCATTTGTTACATTTTTTTGTTGAGACAAATTTCGGGGATAATCGAACTTGTGCTCTTGATCTATATCAAGAAATAAAGCCAACCTTTAGTCTTGATTATTCGTATTAGAAATCATACAACCCAAAACCAACAACTAGATGAGGATATTCTTATTTGTATTATTAGCATTTGTTAATTTAACTAATGGATTTAGTCAAGAATTAAGCTTTATTGAAGTTAGAACAGAACCAGCTTATTGCACTCGTTTCGACTACCAGAATGGACATGGTGTCGCTTATGCTTCAGTAACAGGCGGAACACCTCCTTACGATTACTATTGGGAAGGACTAGATTTTGAAGACATATGGCTGGAACCAATTTTCCCAATGCTAAACCCAGGAGCGTATAAAATTACTGTTACAGATGCTGCAGGTGCAATAATTATTGACACAGTCATTGTTGACTCATTAATTATGAAAGCTGACTTTCACGTTTTTTCTGATGTACTTTCAGAGATTCCTGACGGTTATATCGGTTTTGCACCTGATACTTTAGGTTTTATTAACCTGTCAGAAAACTATGCAAACCCTAATAACCCATTTGCAGATACGACCTCTTTTTGGAATTTTAATTACCCAGAAGGTGAATGGATAACTAGTCATGATTTTGTTAATCCTGTCTACAAAGGATTTCTACATGGAGGAGAATTTGAAGCTTGTCTTGTCACAACTAACTACAATTCTTGTATGGACACTATTTGTAAAACAATTGGGTTGTTTGGATCTTTAACAAGTGTTGATGACAATAAACCATCTGGTATTTTTACACTAGCAGCAAAACGCAGCAATAATGAAATAATTGTAACCCATTCAGAAAACACAGTTGATTTAAAAATAAACCTTTATTCCATAAGTGGACAATTGGTTTATACAGGAAAAATACCAAACACAACAACATCAATTCCATTCAATTTTGAACGCGGTATTTATTTATATGAATTTGCAGATAAAAATGGGCAGATAATCTCATCAGGAAAATTAAATTTTTGATTAGATTTACTGGACTATAACTTTAACTCATCATGAAAAACAGATTTTTAACCCTATTCACATTTTTTATTGCTTTTACTGGAATTGGCCAGGAGCTAAGTTTTAATGAACTTGGGAGTGACCCTGCTTATTGCCGTTTATTTAGCTATCAAACTGGTAACGGAGTTGTATACGCTTCTGCAACTGGTGGTACACCTGATTATGCCTATGATTGGGAGCACATAGAAACCGGAGATCATTCACCAAATGCAACGTGGGGAGGACTGAACCCTGGCACTTATAAAATAACCATAACAGATGCTGCAGGTGCTACAATCTCAGAAACAATACTATTGGATTCGCTAAACATAATTGCAGATTTTCAAGTTTTTTCGGATGAACTTTCAGAAGTACCTGGAGGATATATTGGTTTTGCCCCAGACACGCTTGGCTTCATAAATTTATCTGAAAATTTTGCCAACCCTCATAATCCTTCTGCTGATCCACGTTTTCATTGGAATTTTGACGCACCTCACGGTGATTATCTCATATCTGATGAAGTTGATGAAACGCAATTTAAAGGTTATTTATACGGTGGAGAATTTACCGCTTGTCTTACTGCTCAAAATAAAAATGGTTGTAAAGATACCATATGTAAAGTAATAGGTCTTTTTGGTTCCATGATTGGTGTGGAAGAAAACAAAGAAACTAATCTTTTCACAATTACCCCCAAAGCCAATAATAGTGAAGTTATAATTACAACAGGAGAAATTAATGATAATCTAATATTAAACCTTTATTCTATAACAGGACAGTTGGTGCGGTCAAAGGACATTATAAACACAACAACATCAATTCCATTCAATTTTGAAAGAGGTATTTATTTATATGAATTTGCAGATAAAAATGGGCAGATAATCTCATCAGGAAAATTTAACTTTTAACCCACTACTATGAAAAAAGGAATTATTTTAATTTTTGCAACTGTTTGCATTTTCGCATCTTGCTCAAAATCATACACCTGCTCATGCACAGAAACCTATGAAGGTGCAAACGAGAATTATACGAACGTAACCTCTGAAGAAATTGAAGGGTTAAAGAAAGACGAAGCCAAGGAGAAATGTGAAGAAGGCAATGCTGGCCCGCAAACACTTATAGGAGAAACTTGGGGCATAAGCTGTGAATTAAAGTAAAACTTACTTGTTTTTGCTATATGGATTATACTTTTTAATGAAGGTATAGGTTCATTCCTATCTGCTACTCACTAACTATTTCCCGTACACAATATAATTCCCCCAATTTGGCTAAACTCCATACTTGGATGTTATTTTTTAGCAAAAAAAATAAGTAACGTTGTAATAACTTGTCATTAATTCCGACCTCTTAACATGATTTTAACTGCTAACGAACAAATTCTCTTTATTTTTGTTTGTTACAACACATTCTTATGAGGTATATCGTATTCATATTTTCACTTTTATTAACGGCACAAGTATTTGGCAATAAAACCGCTTCTGAAATTTATGTCGATCTAGAGAAGGTACATTCATTAAAACGCGTTTTATATATTGCGGCACATCCTGATGATGAAAACACAAGAGCATTAGCCTGGTTCTCTTTAGGCGAAAAGGCGGAAACAGCCTACTTATCATTAACACGAGGAGACGGAGGACAAAACCTTATTGGAGATGAATTGAGTGAAGATTTAGGTGTTTTAAGAACGCAAGAATTATTAGCCGCACGCTCTATCGACGGAGCGCGACAATATTTTACGCGCGCAGTTGATTTTGGTTATTCAAAATCTGCAGACGAATCCTTAGAAAAATGGGGAAAGGCTGAAATTTTAAGTGATGTGGTTTTAGTTATTCGTCAATTTAAACCAGATGTTATTATCACGCGCTTTCCGCCAGATAAAAGAGCTGGACATGGACATCATACCGCCGCTACATTATTAGCATTAGAGGCATTTGAAAAAGCAGCCGACCCCAATTATTTACCAGAACAAGTAAAGGAGCACGGCGCTTGGAAAACAACTTCTATTTATTGGAATTCATCTGTTTGGTGGGACAAGGAATTGAGCAAAACTGCAAAAAATGATCCTGAATATATAGTGCAAGAAATTGGCGGTTATAATCCACTATTAGGAATGTCCTATAATGAAATTGGAACTTTAGCAAGAAGCCAGCATAAATGTCAAGGCTTTGGTGCAATTGTTGAGCGCGGTTCGTTGACGGAGTATTTTCAGCATTTAGGTGGTAAACAATTAAGAAATTCTTTTTTTGAAAACAACACCCTATCCTGGACAAAGTTAGTTTCAAGTACATTTTCAGACGAATTTGATGCTTTATTGGCCGATTTTGATTTTATAAACTTAGAAAATAATATCCCAGCATTATTGTCTATTCGAAAAAAGCTAAACGTTGTACCTGCCTCTAATTTAGATGCTATTAGAAAAGAAAAAATAACACAAATCGATCAAATAATTGTGGATTGTTTGGGATTGTACGCTGAGATTGTTTGCTCTGACTATGCCTATGTACAAGGAGAAGATTTCAAATTGAAGTATAACCTTACAAACAGATCCAACAGAAATGTACAATTATTAGGGTTTCAGGGAAGAGAAACCGTTTTATTGTTAGAACAAAACAAAACCACTAGTAAAGAAATTACGATTCAAAACAATCATGACTATTCAACTCCTTATTGGTTAAGAAATCCATTTGTAAATCTGTTCAAAATTGACAACCCCGCAGATTTAGGAAAAGCCGAGGGAGAAGCAACCTTTAGTGAAAAATTGAAACTAATTATTGATGGCGATCAAGTTGAATTGAATATTCCTGTAACGTATAAATGGAGAGATCCATCTTATGGTGAGCGCCGAAGAAATGTAATTTCCGCTCCTAATTTCTCTGCCAACTTTGATCAAAAATCAATTATTCTTAAACCTGGACAAGAGAAAACAATTCGGGTTAAAATTCATGCTTATAAAGAAAACCTGACGGATGAACTTGTAATCGTTGCGCCAGAAGGTTGGAAAGTTTCTCCTCAAAAAATTGAAATTAATACAAAAGCCCGCCATGAAGAAGTTTGGGCAGCAATAACTATTCAATCAAATACTGAAAGTAAACGCGGTGAGTTAGTTTTAAAAGATTCTAAAGAAAACACCTTAAAATCTCTTACTGAAATTACTTATGACCACATTCCAACACAAGTAATTTACAAACCTGCAACACTTACTTGCATTCCTTTAAATGCTGATATCGTCAAAGGAAATGTCGCATATATTAAAGGTGCAGGAGATGCGGTTGCTCAAGCAACTACACAATTAGGATTTAATGTAACAACATATGAAGTGAGTGATTTAGCAACACTTGATTTAAGCAAATTTCAATCTGTTATTTTAGGAATTCGTATTTATAATGTTCACCCAGAACTGCACAATTTTAATGCAAAACTATTTGAGTTTGTTTCTAATGGTGGAAATTTGGTAATGCAATATAATACAGCTGGTCGCTCTGCTTCTGGAAAAACGTTTGGACCAATTCCTTTTGAATTATCACGCAAACGGGTAACGGAAGAAGATTCTAAGGTCACTTTTTTAGCACCAGATCACCAAATAATGAATACGCCGAATAAAATTACTCAAGCAGACTTTAATGATTGGGTACAAGAACGTGGATTGTATTTTGCTGACAATTGGAACGAGGCATATACACCACTATTCTCTTGGAACGACTCCGGGGAAGATCCTGTAAACGGTGCATTAATTGTTGCCAAACATGGTAAAGGTCAATTTGTTTATACGGGAATTTCGTTTTTCAGAGAATTGCCAAATGGTGTTGAAGGTGCCTATCGTTTATTTGCAAACATTTTAAGCTATCAACCTTAATGGAAGAAGATCAAGATAAAACAAATTGGCGCGCATGGTATTGGGGACTAGCAATTTTTCTAGGTCTTCAAATCATCTTGTTTCTATTAATTTCTAATTCGTTTGGAGAATGAGTTGGATAGATTGGTTCATATTAACAGGTACTTTGCTTGCTATTGTTCTTTACGGAACATGGAAAACAAGAAAGAATAAAAACCTTGAAGGTTATTTAAAAGGTAATAACTCAGAAAACTGGATGACCATTGGATTATCCATTATGGCTACGCAAGCCAGTGCAATTACTTTTTTATCTACCCCTGGACAAGCTTATGAAAGTGGAATGGGATTCATCCAAATATATTTTGGATTGCCCCTTGCTATGATTATAATTTCGGTATTTTTCCTCCCTATTTATTACAAGCTAAAGGTATATACTGCCTATGAATATTTAGAAGGTCGATTTGATGTTAAAGTGCGATCATTTACCGCCTTTTTATTCTTAATGTCTAGAGGGCTAGCTGCAGGAATCACCATCTTTGCGCCTGCTATAATCTTGTCTACCTTGCTGGGGTGGAACCTGCAATTAACCTGTTTAATTATTGGAGGTTTAGTAATTATATATACCGTTTCAGGAGGAAGCCGTGCAGTCTCATTAACGCAAAAATGGCAAATGGCTGTTATCATGGCGGGTATGTTTGTTGCCTTTTATTATGTTCTAGATAGTTTTCCTGAAGGTATTGGATTTGCAGATGGAATTGACATTGCTGGTCGATTAGGGAAAATGGAAATTGTGGATACTTCTGTTGACCCTACCAATAGATATACTTTGTTATCTGGGTTAATTGGAGGTTTATTCTTATCGCTGTCTTATTTTGGAACAGATCAATCACAAGTACAACGTTATTTGGGTGGTAAATCATTAAAAGCCTCAAGAATGGGCTTAATGTTCAATGGCTTGATGAAAATTCCAATGCAATTTTTCATTCTATTAGTTGGAGTAATGGTATTTGTATCTTTTCAATTTAACAAACCTCCTATTGTTTTTAATGGTGCAACAATTGCTACCGAAGTATATGAAACAAAAGGATTAGCTTCACTTGAAGCAAAATATGATATTGTTCACGGTTATAAAGAATATCAGCTGAATGAATGGCATAAATCAAAGGATCCTGAAATTTTGAACACCGTTAGTGACATGCAATATTTGCAGGACGAACTTAGGGAATCATATAAAAGAACCTTAACATCTTTAGATGAGGATTATGTTTCTGAAGATCATGATTATATCTTCCTAACATTCGTTTTAAACTTTTTACCTACAGGTTTGATAGGACTCCTGTTAGCTATGATTTTCTCGGCAGCTATGTCCTCTACTGCAGGAGAATTAAATGCCTTGGCTTCCACCACTACCATAGATTTTTATAAGAAATATTTCTCTAAATCTGATGATGAGAAAAAAGATTTACGCGTAAGTAAACTCTTGACTGTTGGATGGGGTTTTTTAGCCATTATTGTTGCATTAACTGCAGGATTATTCGACAACCTTATTGAACTTGTTAATATACTAGGTTCATTATTCTACGGAACGATATTGGGCGTATTTCTATTGGCATTTTTCTTCAAATGGGTTCAGGCCAAAGCGACTTTAATTGCTGCTATTTTAGCCCAAATAACGATTTTTATCATTCACATATTGTACGTATTTAAGTTCATTGAAATCAGCTATTTATTATATACCTTTATTGGTGGTATAATGGTTGTAGTAGTTGGAATTATATTACAATCATTTTTTAATCCTACAGAAAAAGAGGATTCAACCTTAACAACAATTGATTAACATAAAATAAAAAATAGAATTATGAAAAAATTACTCTTTATACTTGCAGCGGGCCTAATAGGTGGAACGGCTACTGCGCAAGAATTACCGCAACCAAGTCCTTCAGCAAAAATTGAACAAATGGTTGGGTTAACTTCTGTTACAATTGATTATTCAAGACCGAGCGTTAAAGGTCGTACTATTTTTGGTGAACTTGTACCTTATGATGAAGTGTGGCGCCTTGGAGCAAATGCATGCACAAAAATTACTACCACCACTGAAATGAAAATTCAAGATCAGACTTTAGAGGCTGGTACTTATGCTATTTTCGCCATTCCATCTGGAAATGGAACATGGAAAATGTTATTCAACACGGATACAGAGCAATGGGGTGCTGGAAGTTATGATGCGACAAAAGATGTTGTTACGGCTGTTGTAAAAACCAAAGAAAATGCAATGACTGAAACCTTTACGATTGCTTTGACGGACATTACGAATAATGGCGCTAACCTCACTATTTTATGGGATAATGTAAAAGTTCAATTAGAGCTTTCTGTAGATACTGAGAAATTAGCCGAAGAAAATATTAAAGCTGCAATTGCAAAAGGTGAAGACCTTGACAAAGTTTACTATAGAGCGGCTTCTTATTATTTCAAAAGTTTAAATAATGAGAAAAAAGCTTTGGGATATATTCATAAAGGAATCAATGAAAAAGAAGGACATGCACTTTATTTTTTAAGAGCTCAAATTTTAGAAAAACAAGGTCATAAAAAAGAAGCTATTGATGCTGCTGAAAAAGCTTACGATTTAGCAATTGCTGCAGAAAGCAAAGGTTGGGCTGATTATATTAAAGAGCACGTTGATGCTTGGAAAAAGTAGATTTTAGTACTTGGTACTTGGTACTTGGTATCTAGTATTTAGTATTTAGTATTTAGTAAAAACCGCCTTGAA
>CAKZPK010000103.1 GCA_937139035.1 uncultured Crocinitomix sp.
AAGGAAGAAATGAAGTTAACCAACGAAACTAAAAAGATTCTTGACCCATCTATTAATGTAACTGCAACTGCTGTTCGCGTACCTGTTTCAGGTGGGCATTCTGAAGCTGTTAACATTGAGTTTGAATCTGACTTTAATATAGATGACGTTCGCAAAATCTTGCATGACACAGAAGGTGTAACACTAAAAGATAATGTGGACACAAATACTTATCCAATGCCTTTATATGCAAAAGGAAAGGATGATGTTTTTGTTGGGCGAATTAGAAGAGACGAAAGCCAGAACAATACATTAAACTTGTGGATTGTTGCAGATAACTTGAGAAAAGGGGCAGCTACTAATGCAGTTCAAATTGCTGCGTACTTAATGAAGAACGACTTGGTTGGATAGTTTTTCAATTTGGTTTGACTGATTTCTTTTTTACCTGAATTATGGATTTAGGCTAAAAACTGCATCACTTTGCATGATGCGAGTCTTATGCTCTACCTTACTATTTATTTCTATCAATGCTTTTTCACAACAATCGCGATTGATTTTTGGCACCTATAAAAGTGTTTTTGATGAAACTGGATGGTTCGGTACATCATTAAAATTAAACGAGGACAGCACGTTCGAGTATCAATTTGCAGGAGATTTAACAAACGACCAATGGAGCGGTAATTTTACCTTAGTTGGTGACACTATAAAGTTTATTTATCCTAGCTGCACATTAATAGACACCTTCATTATTCATGGAGATACTATTATAGTTAAAAATCTCCCTGCTCACAGCCAGAAACCAAGAGGTTTTCTAATAGGAAGAAAGAATAGGCTTTATCGAATAAACGAATCTGGAAAAGTCATTAGAAAATCTTATGGAAAACCTAGTGCTCGAAGATTAATAATAAGACGCCGTAGAATGAAAAGAGGGCGCTTCTATTTAATCTTATTTGACAATTAATCAATATATGGTATTGGTTAAGAAGTGTGAAAAAAGACTGTTTATTGCTCCTCGGCCTCTTCCTCTTCAAGATTGTCATAAACACGTACATTTCCTTTGTTTACTTTTTTATAATAAACCACAGAAAGGTCGCGGTATTCCATTTCATTGATATCAAAATCTTGAATATCTGGATCGATCAATCGAATATCGATATTAAAGAATAAAGGCATAATAACTGCATCATCCATCAAAATTTGATCAGCCTGTGCGTATAGTTTCATTCTTTTCTCTGTATCGATTTCAACCAATGCCTCTTCATAAACCTTATCAAACTCTGGGTTTGAATAACGGAAATAGTTAATTGAAGACTCTTTACCTTCAATAATGTTTTTACCGTGGAATAAATACAAGAAGTTAGAAGGATCTGGATAATCAGCAATCCAACCAAAACGCCAGAAATCAACTTCACCACGCTCAACCTTTGGATGCAATTCTGACATTGGCATTACATTAAGAGCAATATTAACTCCCAGATTTTTATTAATCATATAAGTAATAGCGTCTGCAATTTTTTCATTTACACCTCCACTTGCATTCAAGTTTAGCGTAATTTCTGGAAATCCGTTTCCATCAGGATAACCTGCCTCTTTCATTAGTTTTTGCGCCATTTTAGGATTGTAATCAAACCCATTAACTGTTTCGCTAGGATAACCTGACATTTCTGGAACAAATCCATTATGCGCCGCACTCCCTTCACCCTGTAAAACAAAGTTTGTCAAGGAATCTCTATCTACCGCATAATTAAATGCACGTCTTACACGAACATCATTAAATACATCACTTGTATATAAGAAACCGTAGTACTGAACATTTAAACTGTTTATAGACTGTACTTCAAACTCTTTGTTCAATCCATCTTTAGCTTCTTCTAAGCTTCCCATTATGTTTTGAATCTCCTCTACAGGAATCCCCCAAAGCATATCTAATTTATCATCCTGAAAAGCCTTAAGCTCTGCATTTTTATCTTTAATAAAAGAAAATTCAACTTGATTTAAGAATGGCAATTGATTACCAAACTCATCTTTTCGCCAGTAGTTTTCATTCTTGACAAAAGTTACTGAGTTTCCATTTTCAATTTTAGTTGGAATAAATGGTCCAGAACCCACAATTCTATTCTGCATACCTTCATATCCATAAGCATCAATCGCCTCTTTAGGATAAACTGCTGCTGCCAATATGGTTAATAGGTTAGGGAATCCAGAAAAGGGATTAATTAATTCTAATTCAATCGTATAATCATCAATTACATTGATGCCTGCTACTGAATTTGCTGTTCCGTCTGCATATTCATGCGCTCCCACTAAACGATCTCTAAACAATGAAGGCCATTTGTTTTCTTGATGGTTAGAACATAAAAACTCAAAACAATACTTAAAATCTTCTGCATTAATCTCACGCCCTTTACCTCCATCAAAGCATTCGTCATCAATGAAATTCACTCCTTTACGCAAATGAAAAGTATATGTCTTTTTATCCTTGTCAATATTAAATGATTCAGCAAGACAAGGTTCAACTTCTAATGTTTTTTGATTTAAACGTAATAAGCCCTCATATCCTTGACTAGCAATATGAGTTGAATAAATGTCATTAATTGAAGCTGGAAACAAGCTTGTGTAATCCTCAACTGAATTTAATCGAAGTACTCCACCTCCAAACTTTCCTCCTTCAACTTTTGTAAGTTCATTTGGATTGGTTAAATCTGCATCTCCATCTTCACTGCCGCCGCCGCAAGAAGCAACGCTTAAAAGCAATGAAAAACAACATAAAAGATTAATAATTTTCATGGACGTGGTTTAATTTAAGGCAAACAAATATATAAATTCTATTTTAATATTCTACTTTAAATTGACACAGCTCTTCTTTGCGGATTTCTATGGGTATATCTATCCGGATTTGTAAAACGCAAAGAAAGCTCAAATCCGCCCCGATAAGAGGATGCAGCATTAAGTCCTGAAACGTTAATATCGTATGACATTCCTACTGAAAATGCTTGAAAATCGAAGAAAACTTGAGGAACAATTGCATCAAAAACATTATTGACTCTAAAATTTAAGCCACCAGCAACAGACATATCTGTTGTCATACCTGTCATTCGAGAACCAGATTTGATGACATATTTCATTAAAGCACCAAATAAGAACTCATTTTGTGGCCCTTGAAACTCTGCAGTTAAATTGGGAAACCAGTAGAGATTTGTTAAAGGTGTACCAAATAGTGCTGAAGCATGAAACACTGCTCTCATTGGCACGCGAGAATTTCCGTTTACTACAAAGGAATTTTCTGGTCGGTTAATATGATAAACTGCTAAACCAATTCGCGCATCTTGAGGTGCACCAAATATTACATTACGATCATTTTTATGATACCAATAACCAATTCCTGCAGAAAAATCCCAATACTGTTGCGGCAAATATTCAATCCCTTCACCGTCATACAAAGTTGGGTCAAAGTTTAAGCCAGAATATTGACTTCCCCATTGCATATTTGTTGTGCTTATACCTGATTTACCAAAAGCGCCTTGTATACCAAGACATAGTCTTTGGTTTCGGGATAATTGAATGAGAGAAGAAAAGCTTGAACCAATAGTAGTTGTACCTAATTGAATATCTCCAGACACGTCTTTTGCCATATGCAAACCAAGCGCATAAAACGTTGGTCTTCTTGCACGGCCTTTACCAAATGAAACTTCGGCCGAAGTAGCGTAAGTACGAAACGTTTTGTTTATTGACCTCCATTGATCCTTCCAATTCATAGTTGCACGAACGTTACCACTAAAGCTTCCTGTAAACGCAGGGTTAATTAAAAATGATGTACGTGTTATTTGTGAAAAATGAATATCCTGCGCATTTGAAAAAAATGGCAGTAATACAAAACAGAGATATAGAAGATATTTATTCAACTTGGTATTTATACTTAACTATAAGTGCTAAAGTTACCTAAATGTTACAGTATTTACAAATAGCCTGTTTTTATAGTTGTAAATTGATTGCAATAAACGCTAAAACAAGTGCTTAAGCTAACTATAAAAATTCCTTATTCAATAATAAAAGAGCCCTGACATAATTGTCAAGGCTCTTTTATTATAGGTTTAAAAACTAGGTGAGATTAATACTTTTTAATCTCAAAGTCTTCCATGAACTTAGTTGTGAATTCCCCTTTTCTGAAATTCTCATCTTTCATTAGTTGAATATGGAATGGAATCGTTGTTTTAACACCTTCAATGAAATACTCTTCCAGTGCACGTTCCATTTTAGTAATTGCCTCTTCTCTTGTTTGAGCAACTGTAATCAATTTCGAGATCATTGAATCATAGTATGGCGGAATAACATAACCTGCATATACATGCGTGTCAATTCTAATTCCGTGTCCACCTGGTTCATGATAATCGGTGATTTTTCCTGGGCTAGGTCTAAAATCATTTAATGGATCTTCCGCATTAATTCTACACTGAATAGCGTGCATTGTTGGGAAATATTCCTTTCCAGTTATTTTTTCTCCTGCAGCCAATTTGATTTGTTCTTTAATCAAATCATAATTAATTACCTCTTCAGTAATAGTATGCTCCACCTGAATTCTCGTATTCATTTCCATGAAATAAAAATCACGGTTTTTGTCTACTAAAAACTCAACAGTTCCTACCCCTTCGTACTTAACAGCTTTAGCCGCTTTAACCGCAGCTTTCCCCATTTTAGATCTTAGACGAGTAGTCATGAAAGGTGAAGGAGTTTCCTCTACCAATTTTTGATGTCTTCTTTGAATTGAGCAATCCCTTTCAGAAAGGTGACACGCATTTCCATATTTATCTCCAGCAATTTGAATTTCAATATGACGCGGTTCCTCAATCAATTTTTCCATGTACATGCCATCATTTCCAAACGCGGCTTTAGATTCTGTTCTTGCAGAATTCCAAGCATCTTCAAGATCCTCGGCTTTCCACACAGCACGCATTCCCTTACCACCACCACCGGCAGTAGCTTTTAACATTACAGGATATACAATTTCATCAGCTAATTTCTTGGCTTCAGCAAAATCTTTTAAAATTCCTTTTGATCCAGGGATACATGGAACACCTGCTTTAATCATGGTTGATTTAGCAGAAGCTTTATCTCCCATTCCATCAATCATCTCAGGAGATGCACCAATAAATTTAATTCCATTTTCTTCGCAGACTTTAGAAAAAGCAGCGTTTTCAGACAAGAACCCATATCCTGGATGCACAGCATCTGCATTTGTAATTTCACAAGCTGCAATTATGCGAGCTATATCTAAATACGATTCTGAACTTTGTGGTGGACCAATACATACAGCTTCATCTGCAAAACGCACGTGTAAACTATCACGGTCTGCAGTAGAATATACTGCAACGGTTTTGATCCCCATTTCTTTACAGGTTCTAATTACACGGAGTGCAATCTCACCTCTATTTGCTATTAATATTTTATCAAACATTTTTGCATTACTTAAAAAGTATTGTTTCAAGAAACAATACTTCGTTAATACCCATTACTCCTCAATACTAACCAACGGTTTGTGATTGAAAAAGTAACCTTATGAAGGATCTACCAAGAATAAAGGCTGATCGTACTCAATTGGTGAATTATCGTCCACTAAAACTTTAACGATTTTACCAGAAACTTCTGATTCAATTTCGTTAAATAATTTCATGGCTTCAACAACACAAATAACATCACCTACACCAATTGTATCACCAATATTAACAAATGTATCTTTGTCAGGAGATGGTTTTCTATAGAAAGTACCAATCATTGGTGACTTAATTTCAATATAATTTCCGTTTGCAGTTGAATCCGGAGCTGCATCAACTGGAGCTGCAGCTGGAGCAACTGGGGCCGCAGCCGGAGCAGCAACCTGAACAGGAGCTTGTTGAACTTGTTGAGGCTGCTGAACAATATAATGTTGCTCTTGCGGTCCTGAATCTGTTTTAATGGTGATTTTAAATTCACCTTGCTCAATGCTTACCTCGTTAACGCCCGATTTTGAAACGAACTTAATTAGGCTTTGAATTTCTTTGCTATCCATACTCATAACTTATTCAATGATTTTTATTTCGACTCGCTTAAACACGAGTGGTTTAAATATTACTGGGCTAGTATGCCCATTTCAAATAAATTGCGCCCCATGTGAAACCACCACCGAATGATGCTAACACGAGGTTGTCGCCTTTTTTTAATTTATCTTCCCATTCCCACAAGCACAAAGGAATTGTACCTGCAGTAGTATTTCCATATTTTTGAATGTTCACCATTACCTTTTCAGTACCAACGCCCATTCTTCTTGCAGTAGCATCAATAATTCTTAGGTTGGCTTGGTGCGGAACTAACCATGCAACATCCTCGCTTGTGAGATTGTTCTTTTCCATGATCTCTGCAGCAACATCTGCCATATTACGCACAGCATTTTTAAATACCGTTTGTCCTTCCTGATAAACGTATTGTCTATTCTCACCCACATTTTCAGCAGTTAATGGCTCTTTTGAACCTCCTACTTCCTGTAATAAGAATTGTCTTCCAGATCCATCAGATTTTAAAATCGAATCTTGAACACCAAGACCTTCTTCATTTGGCTCTAGCAATACTCCGCCTCCACCATCTCCGAAAATGATACAAGTTGCTCGGTCTTTATAATTAATAATGCTTGACATTACATCAGCACCAATAACAATTACTTTTTTGTGCGTACCGTTTTCAACATAAACACGCCCTACATCTAATGCATAAAGAAATCCTGAACAAGCCGCGCTTAAATCAAAACCCCAGGCGTTTTTACAGCCAGCTTTATCACACATTACATTGGCACTACTTGGAAAACGATAATCTCCGGTAATTGATCCAACAACAACCATGTCGATATCAAGAGGCGATATCCCTCTTTTTTCACAAATTCCTTCGATAATTTTCACTCCGAAATCAGACAGAGCCTCACCGGGTGCTGCCATTCTTCTTTCTTTAATTCCTGTTCTTGAAGTGATCCACTCATCATTGGTGTCCACCATTTTTTCCAGGTCCGCATTTGAAAGGATTTTTTCTGGTACGTATCCTTGTACGGAGGTAATAGCTGCTGTAATTTTCGTCATACGATTAATTGGTTATCAAATGTAATCTTAATGATTACTCTGGCAAATGCTTAATGTAAATGTTTGACATAATTTTAATGGGCAATAAATTTATCAAAAAAAGCTTAGAAAGCTGCTTTTTTTCAAAATTTGATTCAATAAATGGAGTTTTTCTTCAATTATTGCAGAAAATCGCCCTTTTCTCACTTAGTACAATAACTCTTTTCGAATGCCCCAAAATGAAAAAAGGATAATAAGATAAGTACCAAAGTACAACCTTATTATCCTGAATATTTTATTGAATTACCGGTGTTTATCACCGACCCTAATTGGGGCTATATCAAACAGCTACTTCTTTTTCCATTACAACTTTACCTTTGTAGTAAAGTTTCCCTTCATGCCAGTGCGCTCTATGAAATAAATGCGGTTGACCTGTTGTAGGACAAGTTGAAATATTATCTGCAACTGCTTTCACGTGCGTTCTTCTCTTATCTCTTCTTGTTTTAGATATTTTTCTCTTAGGATGTGCCATTGTTTCTATTTTTATGACTTAGAACTGCGATTAGTTTGTCTTTTCACAATTCTGATGTCCGGTATTCTTATATCAATTTATTACTTTAAATTCTTTAATTGTGACCATCTCGGGTCAATATCATTATCTTCTGGTTCTTCCTGATCGTTATCAGTTTCCTCCTCTACATTATCCGACTCAACCATCAAATAATTATCAATTTCTTTTAACATTTCTTCATTACACTCTCCTTCCGGATGTATCCTTCTGGATGGAAGTAGCAAAGATGCAAATTCAAAAATTGGAATTGTCATATCAATTTCAATTTCGTTTGGTAGAATGCTAATTATTTTTTCATCATCCAATTCTTCTTCGGTGAATTTATAAATAACTTCATCTTCTCCAGCGACAGGATAATCAAAACTATCCGTGCATTTGTCGCACATTACTTTTATACTTCCTTCGGTCTTTAAAGTTACAATCAACATATTGGGTTTCTTTTCTAATAAAAGATCCAATGTTAGATCGGCGCCTTCAATGTCCGAATAATCAAAATGTTCAAAGAACTCGTTTCCTATTTTGTAGTGAAAATCATGTTTGCCATCAAGCAAGCTTGAAAATCCAATTACATATTCACTTTTCTTTCCCACAACAAAACAGAGCGCAAAGGTATTAATAATATTTTAATTTCAACAAGCGTTTTTTAATTTCATCACAGAAATATCTATTTAAGTCTCAATTTTTAATTAAAAATGAATTTAAACAGATGAAAAACAAACGCTTATAGCGTTAATTCTATTTTTTAGTACTTTGCTTTTTTAAAGGGTTTTTATGCAATTCTGCATATTGTTTTCTTCTATCATGAATGTCGCACGCTAAAAAGTACGCATTTCTGAACGACCTAGGCGAAGCTTTATCTTTTCCTGCAATATCATAAGCTGTCCCATGATCAGGTGAAGTACGCACAATTGGCAAACCTGCTGTGAAGTTTACTCCTTCATCAAACGAGATTGATTTAAACCCGGTCAATCCTTGATCGTGATACATAGATAATATTGCATCAAAATTTTTCAAATTAGACGACCCAAAAAATCCATCTGAAGAATAAGATCCATAAACTAACTCTCCTTCATCACGCAATTTCTGAATGACAGGATTAATAATTTCAATCTCCTCATCACCTAACGTTCCTCTATCACCTGCATGCGGATTAAGGCCTAAAACAGCAATTTTTGGTTTTTGAATCAAAAAATCTTGTCTTAATGATTTTAACATTAGACGCAATTTATTTTCAACTGCCTCTTTTGTAATAAGCGCTGCTACATCTTTCAACGGCACATGGCCAGTTACCACACCAACACGCAATGTGTCAGCTACCATAAACATTAAAACGTCCTCTGCCCCAGACATGCTCGCCAAATATTCTGTATGTCCTGGAAATTCAAATCCTGCATCACGCACACAATCTTTATTGATTGGAGCTGTGACAAGCACATCAATTTTATTCTCTTTTAAATCTGCAGTTGCCTTTTCTAATGATTTTAAAGCATAAGTACCGCCATTGGCGTTCTTTTCTCCTAAAACAATTTTAACTTCCTCATCCCAACAGTTAATTAAGTTAACCTTTTTCGGCTTTGCCTCTTTCGCATCTTTTACAGCCAAATACTGAAAATCTTGCTTATCAATTGCCTTTTTATGAAAAGACATAGCTTTTGATGAGCCGTAAATTATTGGAATAGAATTAGCATAAACTTTAGAGTCAGATAAGGCTTTTATCACTACCTCTAATCCAATGCCATTAATATCACCTATAGAAATTCCTACTTTAATCATCTTTAAATTCTTTTTATTTTTTCATTTCTTTTGCCTTGCTTCTGAAATACTCAGTTAGCAAACGCACACCAGCTCCGGTTCCACCTAACCCACGGTAATTGTCCCTTTTATGCATAAAAGTTGGCCCTGCAATATCCAAATGGATGTATGGATAATCTGTAAAATGCTCCAAAAATTTCCCAGCAGTTATTAATCCTGCATATGGTCCACCTAAGTTGTTTAGGTCAGCAATTGGCGATTTCATTTCAGCTGCATAATCATCCCAAAACGGAAACTGAACAATTCTATCATGCGCCTGCATTCCTGCTTTGTCCAATAATGTAAATTCTTTTTGAGGTGCATTACCCATTGCACAAATTCCAAATAAACCTATTGCTCTAACGGCAGAACCTGTTAAAGTAGCTCCGTCAATCACTAATTCTGGATCATATTTTTTTGCATAAGCCAAGGCATCTGCCAACACCATGCGTCCTTCAGCATCTGTATTTAAAACTTCTACTGTTGTCCCGTCAAACATTGTTACTATGTCACCCGGCGCATATGCATTTCCTCCTGGTCTATTATCCGTTGCAGGAATAAGTGTAATGATATGTAAAGGCAATTTCAATTTAGCAATTGCCAAAGTCGTTCCTACCATTGCTGCTGCACCTCCCATGTCACTTTTCATAAAGTCCATTGAGTTTGCAGTAGGTTTTAAACTTAAGCCCCCTGTATCATAAACAATCCCTTTCCCAACCAAAACAATTGGTTTAGTGTTTAAAACCTTTTTTGGCTTCCATTCTAATATTGTAAATGTTGGTGGATCAATTGAACCTTTATTAACGGCAAGTAAACCTCCCATTTTAAGGCTCTCAATTTTTGCCTTTTTAAACACTTCAACTTTTACTCCAGCTTTACCACATTTATCTTTAATCTCTTCAGATAATTTGGTTGCCGTTAAATATGATAGTGGTTCATTTACTAAGTCGCGTGACCATACAGTAGCATCAACAATACTTGAAACAGTTTTTAAATCTGCTTCTTGATTGTCTGTCGTAACTTTAGTCAAACAATTTTTTTCTTTTCTGTCTTTAGACAAATACTTCTCAAACTTATAAGAAGAAAGAGATAATCCTTCTGCAAACAATTCAATTGCAGTCGCATCCTTACTTATAATTGCAAGATTTTTACATTTCGATTTTGCAACTTCATAAACACTAAACCCGTGTTTTCTTGTTGCTTCACGACCTTTGTTTTGTTTTAACTTTTCTACAATACATACAAAAGTGAAAACTCCAGTATTATTTGTAAAAGCCCATTTATTATTTTTTAACTCGGCGTTAAAATAATTACGCTCTTTAGTTGAGAGGTCTGTTTTTTTTAATTCGTTCAAATTACCAATCAAGAAAACTCTATTTTCTGATTGTATTTGGGTTGTTTTTTTAACGTGAATAAGCATCAAAGAAAATTTTTCATAAAGGTATCATTTTTTCCACTCAATTAAAATCTCATACAGATTAGTCATTCGATTCAACTAAATGCCTCCTTTTTACGTTATATATCAAGAGATACGGTAGCTTTTTTGTATATTTGATACCCTTGCACTAAAAAAAACTTGGTACGTTCCATTACATATCTAATTCTGTTCTTGTTGCTTCCTTTGAGCAGCCTTGCAACACATAATCGCTCTGGTTCAATAAGTTATGTTCATATATCTGGATTGACTTATGAGTTTACAGTGACAACCTGTACAAAATACCCAACTGAGGCAGACCGTCCTGAATTAGAAATTCGTTGGGGAGATGGAACAGTTGACACGCTTGCTAGAGCCACTAGAGATACCATTGGAACCTATTTCGTTCAAAAAAACACTTATGTAGGTAGGCACACTTTTACTGGTCCTGATTCTTATATTATCGAAGTAGAAGATCCAAATAGAAATGCTGGGGTCAACAATATTACCAATTCTGTTGACAAGGTTTTTTGTATTCAAACCGAATTGATTATTTCTCCTTTTATTGGAACTCCAAACAATTCACTAATTATAGAGGATTGCCCTTGCCCTGAATTTGCCTGTGTCAACCAAATCTATTGTTATAATGTTTCTGCTTATGATCCTGACGGAGATAGCTTAAGCTATGCATTAGTGCCTTGCCGTGGTCAAGATTGCTTGGAAATGAGCATCCCTTCGATTTATCGTTTTCCGCAAGATGTTGGAGGTGGAGTGATGTCTATTGACCCTGTTACAGGTACTATGTGTTGGGATTCTCCAGGTATTTTAGGAGAATATAATATTGCCATTAAAATATCAGAATATCGGAATGGTTTTTATGTTGGCTCTGTTATTCAAGACATGCAGTTTACTGTTGTTAATTGTGAACACGGCCCACCAACAGTAGAAGACCTTCCTGACACTTGCGTATTTGCAGGCACAGATTTGAGTCTTACTGTTTCAGGTAGCGATCCTGAAAACGGAGTAACTGTTTCAGCTACTGGTGCCATTTTTCATTTAACCGATAATCCGGCAATTTTTGTGGAGGACACTGGCACACCTGATGCGACTGGTGTATTTTTATGGAATCCAGAGTGTGCAGACGCATCTACTTCATACTACAGCATTAATGTGCATGCAACGAATCACCATCCTATGGTGCAGTTATCTGACATTTCAACCTTTAGAATTAAAGTTAATATCCCTCCAGTTGAAAATTTGACGGTCAGTCCGGAAGGTAACACCATGGCATTAGATTGGGATCCTTCTCCGTGTGATGGAATAGTGAGTTACAATATATACCGATCAATAGATAGTTCTGAGGTTAATAATGAGTGTTGCGATATAGGGACTCCGGCCTTAATGGGCTATGAACTAATTGGTAATTCTACAACGACCGATTATACCGATACAGATGTTTTAATAGTTGGAAACGATTATTGCTACATGGTTACAGCTATTAATGAAAATGGTGTAGAAAGCTGTGTTTCCGAACAAATTTGTGCACATCTAAACTTTGAGATCCCTGTTTTAACACATGTTTCCATTTGGGTAACTGACCCTGCTATTGGCGAAGACACGGTTTACTGGTCTTATCCTAAAGAATTAAATGAAGTACTTTATCCTGGACCGTACCATTATAGATTATACCGTCAAGAAAATTTAGGTGGACCAAACACATTAGTTTACACATCACCTGAACAAGTTTCCATCAATAATCCTGATACAGTTTTCCGCGATACAGGATTAAATACGCAAGACATGCCTTATACGTATCAGGTTGAACTTTATAGTGGTGGTTTATTAATTGGCGGTTCAATTACAGCTTCGTCCATATATATCACTCTAACACCTAACGATAATGAATTAGGTATTAATTGGATAGAAAATACACCTTGGACAAATACCAATTATGAAATTTACAGAGAAAACCCAACAGGCAGTGGTGTATTTGATTTAATTGGCACCACACCAACCATTGGCTATATTGATACTGGATTGGTAAATGGTGTTACTTATTGTTATAAAATAAAAAGTATTGGTGGTTATACAGCAGACGGCATTGTTACTCCAATAGAAAATTGGTCACAAGAAACCTGTGGTATTCCTATTGACTTAACACCTCCATGTCCTCCAGTACTAGAAATTTCTGGTGACTGTGATCTAGAAGAAACTTACCTAACTTGGACTAATCCCAATAATAGTTGTGCGGATGATGTAACAAGATACAATCTTTATTTTGCACCATTTGAAGGAGACAGCATAGAATACTTAATGACATTTGATAGTGATTTAGACACCTCTTTTACACATTTTGGAAGAGGAAGCATTGCGGGTTGTTATTATGTTACGGCGCTAGATTCTATACAGTACAATAATGAAAGTGAACCATCAAACATTGTTTGTATCGACAATTGCGAGGGTTATTATGAGTTGCCAAATATTTTTAGTCCTGATTTTAATGACATCAATGATCTTTACCATCCTATTTTGCCATTTAAGTTTGTAGAAAGCATTGAAATAAAAATACAAAACCGTTGGGGACAAACTGTGTTTGAAACTACGGATCCGTTTATTTACTGGGATGGAACCTACCAATCGACAGGTAAAAAATGTACAGATGGCGTCTATTTTTATACCATAATCGTTAATGAAATAAAACTCTCTGGTTTGGTGCCACGCTCTTTCCATGGTAATATTCAAATAATCAATAGGCAGTAAACTGCTTCTTCGTATTTAGTATTGAAGACGCTCTATAGTGCAATTGGGTCGACGCGTAGCTTCATTTCTCAATTAGCCAAACAACTTATATTATTTCATTTTAAAACCGTGATTTATACAGGTTAAGTAATTAACTTTGTTAGAAATAATAACGACATGTTTACAGGTATAATTGAAACGCTAGCAAAGGTTGAAAGAATTGAAAAAGAAGGAACAAATGTTCACTTTACCTTTTCATGCTCATTTACAGACGAATTAAAAATTGACCAAAGCGTTGCGCATAACGGTACTTGCTTAACTGTTGTTGCTATAGATGGAAATAAATACACGCTAACAGCCATAGAAGAAACATTGCTTCGCACCAACTTGGGGCTATTAAAAGAAGGAGATGTTGTGAATCTTGAGCGCTGCACAAAAGTAGGGTCTCGTTTAGACGGTCATATTGTGCAAGGCCATGTAGATACGGTTGGAACTTGCGTTGAGATCATTGAAATGGATGGTAGCACTGAATATGTCTTTAAATACGACTATGATGACGTTACAGTATCGAAAGGTTCTGTAACAGTTAACGGAGTCAGTTTAACCGTGGTTCAGTCAGAGGACCGTTTATTTTCAGTCCATATTATTCCATACACTATTGAACATACCAATTTCCACACCTTTAAAGTAGGCTCAAAAGTAAATTTGGAGTTTGATATTATTGGAAAGTACGTTAAAAAAATGATGGGTAAATCGTAAAAACGACTACTTTTTAAGCATTTTTTCCATTTGCTTTTTTATCGCAAACGCTTCAATTAATTTAGATATTACAGATCTATCTTCAGCATCAAGCTGTTCAATTTCTTTAAAAAGACCAATCAGTTTTGCATCTGTTATAGCGCCCTCTGCCTTTTGAACAGTTGTGCCGTTAACAAGATAATCAATGGTTATTCCAAACACCATTGCCATGCGTTTTAAGGCATCTGCATTGGGTTGAACGCCTTGCGTTTCATAGCGTGTTAATTGAGCAACAGAAACACTAATGTTTGAAGCTAACGCGGCTTGGGTCAAACGCTTTTCTTTTCGTAATTGTTGGATTCTCTCTCCTAAAGTCATGCATGTGGTTTTTCGTGTATGAATAAGATACGCCAATTTTAGGAGGCTAGTTACACGGATTGAATAAAATTCGACGAGTGAATAAAATGAGCACATCAACCTTATTCTGACTCGACAATTAAACCTGAGAATAAAAAAGTAAAGGCAAAAAGAAACCCCGCTTGCATGATTGAGTTTCCTCTATCTGCAAACGGGGTTCGATTATAATTTTGCTGTAGATTAGCCGTTCAATGCTTCTGCACCACCAACGATCTCTAAAATCTCGTTTGTAATTGCAGCTTGACGTGCTTTATTATATTCCAATTTAAGCGCTTTGTTTAATTCAGATGCGTTGTCTGTTGCTTTATGCATTGCAGTCATACGCGCTCCGTGCTCACCTGCATAAGATTCTAAAAGAATACTATACAATTGCGTTTTAAGCGTTTTTGGTAATAATTCAGCTACGATTTCCTCTTTAGAAGGTTCGAAGATATAATCAAGCTCAGCTTGAGATCCTTCAGACTCTTCTTGCACCACAGGTAACAATTGACTTGTTTTAACAACCTGCGTTGCAACATTTTTAGAGTGATTATAAACAATCACTACTTTATCAATGTTTTTGTTTGCATATGCATCCATCAATTTCTCAGAAATTGGAGCTGCATTCGCATAAGTCAATTCATTCCACAATTCATCCAAATCAGAAGGAAGAAAGTCTGCTGATGCATACATTGGCGATTTTTTAAAAGCATCAGTTGCTTTTTTACCAATAGTTACAATAGAAACATTTTGTCCTTTATACTCGTTATTAGCCAATCTTAAAGTTTCTTTAACTACGTAGTTATTGAATCCACCACATAAACCTCTGTTAGAAGTTACGGGGATAATTACCACATTCTTTACTTCACGATCAGATGCATAAATATTGTCAGATGCGTCTAAAGAAGAAGACAATCCAGACAAAATTTCCTGCAATTTTTGAGAATAAGGCATCATCTTCGTTACAGCATCCTGCGCTCTTTTTAATTTAGCGGCAGATACCATCTTCATTGCAGAAGTAATCTGCATAGTTGAAGATACTGAAGTGATTCTATTTCTAATTTCTTTTAAGTTAGCCATGCTTTTTTAGATTTTAGATAAAAGATCGATCGTTGATGTTAATCACTCTCTGATAGAAGCAAGACTTATTTCGTCCTTTGTCTATCAAACCCTTCGTTAGCGTTTAGCCAACGAAGGATTGATCAATTATCTTTGTTCTATTTTTAGTATTTAGAAGCTAATTCTAATGCTACTTTTTCTAATACTGACGTTGAATCAGTACCATATTTTCCAGATGCTAATGTGTCCATTACATCCTTGTGATTTGCGTTCAAGTAGTTAATGTATTCTTTCTCGAAAGCTTTCACTTCAGATACAGGAACATTTCCTAACAACCCTTTCGTACCTGCATAGATAATAGCGATTTGATTTTCAACTCTAAACGGGTCACCCTCGTTTTGCTTCAAAATCTCAACGTTTCTTACCCCTTTATCCAATACTGATTTTGTAGCTGCATCCAAATCCGAACCGAATTTAGCAAATGCTTCTAACTCTCTATATTGTGCTTGATCTAGTTTCAAAGTACCAGATACTTTTTTCATTGATTTAATCTGAGCATTACCTCCTACACGTGATA
>CAKZPK010000104.1 GCA_937139035.1 uncultured Crocinitomix sp.
TATTTCTTAGGTTAAAAATGAGATCAATTTCATTTTCTGGATCGACAATATTTAGGTTATGTCTTAATTTGATCTTTACTTCATCCAACTCCCCTTTTAGGCGCCACTCCATTTGCACGGCCTCCAATAATTCGATCTTGGTATAGTTAGAAATTCCTGAGTGAAAATCTCGGAAGGCGGTTTTTAACTTTGCAGGATTACGTCTTAATATTTTAAGAATTGAACTACTTTGATTACGTTCTGATGTTTGCAGTAAATCCAATAGCTCAGTAATTTCAGCCATGGAAGGTTTTCTGGTCCATTTTTTATTACCAACCTCAACATGTGAAATTTTGGTCTTTAAAAGCTGGTACTTTTTAGCCCAAGTATTAAAGGACTTATATTGTTTCGCATCTGCATTTAATAAATTCAGCTGCACTTTATCAATCATGGTAAGAATACTTGCCGTCAATGCCAATTTCACAAAACCGTCAAATGATTCATCTAAACTATAATCAGTTTGAATGGCTTGAATCGAACTTAAAGTATCCGACATATTGAGGATTCTTTTTTCCAAAGCAAGCAATGCATCAGCTTCTGAAAAAACCGCCGAGTTTAATTTAACGAAATTGCATTGTGCAATTGTTTCGACTTCAAATGCCGTTGGAATTTTTGATGCAAAACTTTCTAAAAACTCCTGGTTCGCATTCCATTCCTGAAATTTGGGCACTTTACCATTTGTTGCCAGTTCCTCTAATGAGAAATTAGCTTTTAATAAAACCGTTATGAGCTCATGTAAAGTACCATCAATTTCAGGAATATATTGACTTAGTTTATCTGGATAAAATTGTAATACATTATCCACAACATTCTTACGATTTAATTCAACCCGATTAAATTTATGTTCGCTTAAAGATTCCCAAGTCTTTTTTAATCCACCATAGAATTCTTTTTTCTGATCTTTATTGGTATTAAAGTAGGCCACTAATGCGCCTAATCCATTTTTTACTAATCGGTTATTAACCACCTCTAACGCCGATCTTTTTTCTGAAACAAAAAGTACTTTTTTATTGGCTGCTAAAAAAGCCCCAATCATGGCAACAATTGTATGAGATTTTCCTGTACCTGGAGGTCCTTGAATAACTACATTACCTTGCAAGGCCGTTTGAATCACCTCTTTTTGCGACTGATCAAGAAACGAAATTGATTTCAAGACTTCTGTCTTTTTTTGTTCGGGTTCAACCTCACCCGACATTAGTACCTGAACTTGTTCGTTGGGCTTTGCAATTATCCGGTCATAGTCAGCACCTAAAGCACTTTTTTTATAATTGAAATTTCCAATTAATTGTTGTTGAATCAGCTGCCAATTTTCCGTTTCATCAAAACTTTCAACAATATTAATTTTCTTTGCATTCTCATTACTAACATCATTAGATGGATTAAAATAATCCATCAGCCTTGATACCTCTTCATCCAAATTCAATATTTCATCTGCCCATTTATAATCAAAAAACAATTTAAAATAATGGCGTAAAACAGGATTTACCTGATAGTTTTCAGTAGTTACATGCGAGGAGTAAGTAGTCTCTATTTTTCGAGAACGTTTAATATTACAAGGGCGATAAAACAATGGAGAACAATAATAATTTTTATTATTTGCGCCCCCTTCATTAGGTGGAGACCACTTTATAAAAACCGCAACATCCAAAGTTGTTTCCAAGCCATATTCTTTCCAATAATAGTTGGCTTTTTTAAAGATTTTTTCTGGCAATTTATTGTTTTCACCATCTGTCGGATTCCACAGTTTGCTTTCTTTAACGTGTACAAAAGGGTTACGTTTTGAAAAATCAAAAAGGGCCTTTTGTAAAGCTATCAAATCATTTTCAATCGTCATTTTTCGAGTACTCCTTTCAACAAATTCATTACATCAATATCAACTAAATGATAAGCATTAATCCCAACACTTTTGGCACCTTCAACATGCTGAATGCTATCATCAATGAAAATGACTTCATCTGCTCTTAAATTTAAATCGTCAAGTATGTATTGGAAAGCTGTTGCGTTTGGTTTTCTATTATGAATCAAGTGGGAATAGTATGTTTTATCAAATATACGCTCCAATAATTGGGCATCTCCATATTGATTTTTAATAATATTTTGAAATGCACGAAGGTGAATAGCATTTGTATTGCTAAACAAATAAATTTTATAATTCTTCTTTAGTTCATGCAAAAAATCAATTCGTTCCTGCGGCAAATCCAATAACATTGCATTCCATGCCTCATCAACCATCTCATTAGTCACCTTATCTCCTAAGAACGAAATCAAGTATTTTCGGAAATACTCTTCCGTAATTTCTCCCGTCTCAATTCGATCAAATATTGCATTTTGCTGAGCTTGTGAATAAAGCTCAGCAAAGGACTCCTCTCCAAGGCTTTTAAAGGCATTAATGGTTCTGTTATAATCCAAATTTAGAATTACTCCACCCAAGTCAAATAAGATCGCAGATGCCTTTTTTTCCATCTTGGAAATTTACTCAATTTTGGGTATTTATTATGTTTAGAATCGATTGAATTATTTTTTTATATATTTGAGTGACCAAGCAAACCCGAAGAAATGCTGAATGTATCTGTAATTGATGATGACAACCTCTCGAGGAGGATATTTAAAAAGTATATTGATCAAACCAACTTCCTAAATTTCAATAAGGAATATGATTCGGCCGTTGCCGCACTTGATGATGACTCTATAAATGCAGTAGACCTCTTAATTCTTGATGTTGAAATGCCCAATTTAAATGGTTTAGAATTTTTAGAAAGAGCTGAACTAAAACCTCAGGTAATTATATCTTCTGTTAATTCGAATTATGCAGTGCAAGCATTTGATTTTGACGTAACCGACTTCCTTGCAAAACCTGTACCTTATGGTCGATTTTTGCAAAGTATATATCGCGCACAAAGAAGATATGAAGTAAATACTGAAAACGGCTTAAACTCTGATCATATCTACATTAAATGCAATAATGGTTATACACGTATTGAATTTGATGATATCATCTATATTGAAGCTTATTCGGATTATATGAATATTCACACGGTGCGTGAACGACTAACTGCCCTTTCCACAATGAAAGCCATTGAAGAGCGTTTACCAAAGAACAAGTTTATACGTGTGCACCGTTCATACATTGTTCATTTAGACAAAATCAACCGTTTTGAAGACAATATGATTCGATTGGGAGAAAAAGTAATTCCAGTGAGTCGTTCTTGCAAAGAGAATTTGTTAAAACATTTGAATTTTTTCTAGATTCTTGGCAACCTATTCCTTCATTAAACCTTCCCTCGTAATTCCCACATCTTTCTGATTGGTAATTTTATTAATTTTGTACGTTCAAAACCAACCATGAAACTTGGATGAATCTACATTTGACTTGTTGATTTGTACAAAAAGAAAGAATAAATGCGCTACTTAATTTTGCTTACAATTTTCGCTTTTCAGTGGAGCAGTTTATCATGTTTTGGTCAACTTGGCACAATATCAGGAACTGTATCAGATGAATTTGGACCATTACCCGGCGCCAAAGTAAAAATTGAAGGAACAGACTTATCTCTTAGCTGTGATATTAATGGTGATTACAGTGTCGAAATTAAGCCTGGAAAATATAGTGTAAGTGCAAGTTATCTTCTTTACAAAACAGCAAAAAAATCAGCAGACATTTCCTTTAGGCACCTTAATGTAGATGTTGATTTTGTTTTAGAATCAGGTAGTGCAGTAGATGCAGATATATCAATAGGATCTAGAGCTAAGCCAAAGTCACAAATGGATAATGTTGCCGCAGTAGATGTAATATCACCTACAGACATTTCAACATCTGCTCAAATATCATTATCACAAATCTTACACTATTTAGTCCCTTCATTTCATTCTACTCCTCAAACCATATCTGACGGAACAGACCACACTGCCCCTGCAACATTAAGAGGCCTTGCACCTGACCAAGTACTTGTTTTGGTCAACGGAAAACGCCGACATACAAGTTCATTAATCAATGTAAACGGAACGGTAGGAAGAGGATCTGTTGGAACTGATTTTGATGCAATTCCAGTTTCGGCAATTGACAGAATTGAAATATTGCGAGATGGTGCAGCAGCACAATACGGATCAGATGCGATTAGTGGTGTTATCAATATAATATTAAAAGATCAAACCAATGTTTTTTCGCTTAACACTATGCTAAACCCAACGCTTTATGGTGACGGAACTGAATTTTTATTGAGCACCAACTATGGTTTAGATTTAGGAAAAAGTGGATTCGTAAATGTATCTGCCGAGTATAAGCAACGAGAAGCCATTAATAGAGCTGGTAATTATTGGGGCAATGTATATACTAAAAATGACTCACTGGATGCAATACTAATTGAGCAAAACGATTTTTTTGGACAGTTATCTGATTATAATGATCAGCAGATTATGCAAATTGGTTCTTCCAAAAAATTTGATGGCACTGTTTTTTACAATGCGGTAATTCCCGTAAAAGGCAAAGCAGAATTATATTCTAACGGTGGAGTCAATTATCGCAAAGGAGAATCGCGCGGTTTTTACCGACTTCCAATTGAAAGTCAAAAAGTGGTGTTAGCCTTATTTCCGAATGGGTTTTCACCAGAAATTCACACTGATATTCTTGACAAATCATTGTCAATAGGGATGCGTGGCTCACGTAATGGTTGGCATGTTGATTTCAGCAACTCAACAGGAATTAACCAATTTGATATTACGGTTAAAAACTCAAACAACGCATCACTTGGAGTAGCATCACCCATTAATAATTTTGCGGGAGGTTTTAAATATGGTCAAAACATCACCAATTTAGATTTTTCAAAACGACATGACAGCCTTGGTTTTTTACATGCGTTAAACATGGGCTATGGAGTTGAGTTTAGAATTGAAAACTATGAAGTGATTAAGGGGGAAACAAGTTCGTGGATTGATGGTGGCGACACTAATAATTTGGGTTTACCATATCAATCGGGCGTACAAGTGTTCCCAGGTTTTCAGCCACAAAATGAATTGGATAAACGCCGTACAAATGTTGCAGCGTACAGTGATCTAGAATTTCATTTCACTAAAAAGTTTTTAATTGAAGCTGCCGCACGATATGAAAACTACACCTCTTTTGGAGGGAATTTGAGTTGGAAACTAGCAACACGTTACAAAATTGGCGACAATCTTTCTATTCGTTCATCATTCAGCACAGGGTTTAGAGCACCCTCTCTCCATCAAAAATATTTCAACAATTTAGGAACACAATTTATAGATGGTGTTTCCTATCAGGTTGGTACATTTAATAATGAAAGCCCAATTGCTAAGGCATTTGGAATTGAAAGTTTAAAGCCTGAAACTTCACGAAATTTCAGTTTAGGGTTTACCTCAAAACTATTTAAAAATTTCACATTTACTATGGATGGTTATTACATTGCAATAAAAGATCGTATTGTACTTTCTGGCCGGTTTGACGAAGGCTATGAAGCAATTTTAGCTCCAGTGGGAGCAAGCTCTGCTCAATTTTTCACGAATGCGGTGAATACAGAAACAATTGGGTTTGATTTTGTACCGACCTATTCATTACGTGTCAAAAAAGGATTATTGCGATTATCTGGCGCATACAATTACACCGCTACTAAAATAATTGGAATGATTCAATCTTCTCCTTTGCTAATGGGCTCAGAAGACATTCTGTTTAATCGTGAGGAAATTTCTCGTTTAGAAGTTGCACAACCACGATCTAAAGCAATAATTACAGCCAACTATTTACTTAACAAATGGAATTTTGCATTAAAAACAACTCGTTTTGGAACGGTTTCATATATACATCCGAATGATGGAATTGTAGCAAATTGGGTATTGAATGAATTTACGGACCAAATCGAGAGTCGTGATCAAACTTTCTCCCCGAAATGGATTACGGACGTATTTGTATCATATAAGTTTAACAACTACTTTACATTGGCACTCGGCGGTAATAATATTTTCAACATTTACCCAGACAAGCACACGCATTCCGTAAATGTAAATCAAGGACATTTTATTTACAGCAGACGAGTTCAACAGTTTGGTGTTCGTGGTGCATCCTATTTTGCACGTTTAAGTTTTTCACTCTAAAATTTGAGATGTGAAATTGCAAAACCTACTTTTCTTAATCTTTGTTTTAGTGCTCTGCACAAATGGAAAAGCGCAAGATAATGTAAGCGAACAAGAGCAAATTAAGAACAAACAACGTGTCAGTTATATCTACAACTTTACCAAATATATTGATTGGGAAGAATTAGACAATAAGACTGAATTTGTAATTGGAATTCTAGGTAAAAACTCATCTGATTTAGTCCAAGAATTTGAAGCAACAGCTCAACAAAAAAACATCAAAGGTTTACCCGTAGTTATTAAACAATTCAACACAATTGAAGAGATAACGCCAACCAATATTTTATACCTTAATAAAAAGGATAACTTTCATCTGATGTCTATTTTGGATAGACTTTATTTTAATCATTGTCTATTAGTAACAGAGGGCTATCCGTTTCGAGTATCAATGATTAATTTTATTGAAATAGATGATGAGTTTCATTTTGAAATAAGTCAAGAAAAAATTAGCAGAGCGGAGCTTTTAGTCGACCCTGCTCTACTCTCTTTTTCCATCCAAAGCACTGCAGATTGGAACTTACTTTATAATCGACTACAAGAAGAAAAAAAGACTGTATCAGATCAAGATGTTGAGCTCAAAAAATTAAACGAAAAGATCGATCAACAAAAAAAAGAAATTAAAAACCAAGAAAATAAGTTACGAGTAACGTTAGATGAAATTGAGGTTCAAAATCTTTTATTATCTGATCAGGAAAAGATAATCGCCCAACAAAAAAACGAAGTAAAAAGTCAACTAAAGCGTCTTCAATCTCTGGCTAAAGAAATTGTGAAAAATGAGGATGTTAACAACCAATTATTAACCACATTTGAGCAACAGTATGAAAGTTTAGCGAATCAAAAAGAAAATCTTTCCCGACAAAGTAAGACACTTGAAAGTCAAAAAAATGAAATTAAAAATAAAGAACGAAAAATCGAGTTGCAAAATGACACCCTCGCTATCCAAGTTGGAGAAATTAAGCAGCAACGTATTACTTTATATATATTTCTCGCATTCATAATTTTCGCCGTTATTTTCATCTTCTACATGTATCGTGCAAACAAAAGAAGAAAAGAAAGCGAACAAAAACTTCATCTTCAAAATCAAGAGTTAATTAGCCTTAACAAATCATTAGACAGTTTTACATACCGCGTATCACATGATTTAAAAGCACCTATCATCAATGTAAAAAACATGATTTCAATGCTAGAGGAGTTTACCGACAACTCACAAAACCCACTCTTGCCCGAAATATTTTCAAATCTTAGCTCCTCAACTAATCGACTTGAAAGTACGATTATTGATATGTTAAAACTTACCAGAATAGAACGCATTGAGGAGACAAAATCACTTATTTCACCCAAAGAAATTATAGATAGCTTAACACCAACTTACAATAATGAATTGCAACAAATAAATGCTCAATTTATCAATAAAATTGATGCTTCAACTATGGTGTATGCGTCAGATATTGAATTAAAGAGCATTTTTCAAAACTTGATAACCAATAGTATAAAATATAGACATGCAGAACGTCCATTACAAATTGAAATTTCTGCCCGCATTAAAGGTAGAGTTTGCACAATAACTTATAGCGACAATGGTGTAGGTATTGATTTAAAGAAGTTTGAGGACAAACTATTTAATATGTTTGAACGTTTTAATACAAATAGCACAATTGAAGGAACTGGAGTTGGCATGTATATTATCAAAAAATTAGTTGAAACCAATAACGGTACAATAGATCTGAACAGCGCACCAGACAAAGGGCTAACTTATCAGATTTCACTACCAGTAAAACCAAACTAGACTATGGGAGCAATTTTAATTGTAGATGATGATGAGACCAACAATTTTTATGTAAAGCATGTGCTTTCAAAATTGAGCATTACTGAAAATTTCTATTTCGCACTAAATGGTCAGGAAGCTCTAAAAGTTATTGACGAATTAGCCAATAAAGGTATTTCTACAGATCTTATATTATTGGATATTAATATGCCAATCATGAATGGATTCGAATTTTTGGATGCGTATGAGAAACTCCCTGAAACAAGTCGCTCTAAAACAGTTATTACAATGATGTCATCCTCTGTTCATTCTGCAGATATGGAAAGATCAAAATCTTATAAAAGTATTGACAACTGTATTGAAAAACCTCTGACGAAGGAGAAAATGGAAACTATTTTATCCTATCTTTAGAAAACGCCCTATATGAATAACTCCCCAAATAATAATGCAGAACCTTTAAAAGATCGGTTAAACAGAATTGGGGATGGTGATACTGCGTTTATTGAACAGCTAATTGTAATATTTAGCAAAAATGCACAAAAGGCACAAGAAGGCCTCAATGCAATCTCTCCGCCAAAAAGCGTTTTTGAAAAGCAGCAAATTGCACATAAACTAAAATCAAATTTTCAACTTTTCGAGTATGTTGAGGCAGCAACATTGGCATCTAAAATTGAAAACTCAAATTCACAAGAAGAGATGCTACCGTTTATTGAAAAAATAAACATAATTTTAGCCTCCATTTTGAATGAAATAAATGAGGTAAAATTTAAATCCAACCTTAAAAAACTCCAATTTCGTCTAAAAACCTCTT